>CAYWVA010000251.1:0-4300 GCA_964461545.1 uncultured Rhizobiaceae bacterium
GAGTGCACCTGCTCGTTGATGAAGTGCCCGACGTCCTGGTCGTCGGCGAGATAGAACTTGACCAGCAGGTCGTAGCCCCCGGCGGTGGAATAGATCTCCGATGCGATCTCGGCGTCGGCCAGCGCGGTCGCCACATCATAGGCCTTGCCAAGCTCACACTTGATCTGAACGAAGAACGGCTTCATCGGCTCGGCCTTTCCATCATGGCTTTTCCGGGGTCGCACAAGACGATGGACACGTAGACCATCGCGGCTGCATTTTGCGGACTGGGCAGTGGCGGTCAAGCCTTGCTGAGGGTTTGGCTGGAGGTGGTGCGGGGGAGGAGCCACGGTGGGCGGATCAGTTGGCGATTCCAGTCCTGAACGCAGCCACCACGGTCCGCGGCCGCCGCTGGGGCCTGCCGCGTTCGTGGCCGCCTTGTCATTCGGCCACGTGCTGACGATGATCGGCTTCTCCGCTTTTCCGGCGCTGCTGCCGCGTTTCATCACCCTGTGGGACTTGAGCAGCCTCGAAGGCGGGATGATCAACTCGGCCTTCTTCCTTGGCTATACCCTGTCAGTTCCGCTGCTGGCCAGCCTGACCGACCGGATCGACGCCCGTCGCATCTATGTCGCAAGCGCGTTTCTCGGCGTTGCGGCCCATCTCGGCTTCGCTGTGTTGGCGCACGACGCGCCGAGCGCGGCCGCCTTCATGGCGCTCTCTGGCGTAAGCTTGGCTGGCACCTACATGCCGGGCCTGCGGGTGCTTGGCGAACATCTGTCGCCACCGGTGATGGCCCGGGCCACGGCCTATTACACCTCGTCTTTCGGCCTCGGCGCGGCAATCTCATATGTGCTCAGCGATATGCTGGCAAACAGTTTTGGCTGGCCGGCGGCCTTCGCTGCGGCGGGCGTGGCGAATCTGCTTGCGGGTCTCCTGGTCTTGGCGGTGGCACCCCCCTGGCGGCCGCTGGCCACGAGCCGCGGCTGGCTTGCAGTGGTCGACCCGCGGCCGGTGTTCCGCAACCGCTCGGCCATGGCATACTCCATCTGCTACGGCCTTCATAGCCTCGAGCTGTTTACAGTGCGCACCTGGATCGTGGCGTTTCTGGCGGCGGCTGCGACACGCCAGACAGCGGACCCGGCCGTTCTTCTGCCTGCCATGGTGGCAGCGCTGCTCACGCTGCTCGGCATGTTCGCCAGCATCGCCGGCAGCGAGATCGCCATCCGCTGCGGTCGGCAGCGCACCATCGGCTGGGCCATGGTGGTTTCGGCTGGCCTCGCCATTGCGGTCGGCTCGGCATCGGCCCTTGCCTACTGGCTCACCGTGGTGCTGGCGATCGTCCACGGCATCGCCATCATGGTCGATTCAGCAGCGCTGACCGCCGGGGCCTTCGGCTCAGCGCGGCCGGACGAGCGCGGCATCACCATGGCCGTCCACTCGACGCTGGGATTCGGCGGCGCCATCCTCGGCCCGCTCATCTTCGGAGCCATCGTCGATGTGTTCGGCCGCGACGGCGCCCTTGGCTGGGGCCTGGCCTACGGGCATGTGGCGTTGCTGGTGGTGCTCGGGCCGCTGGTGCTGTGGCGCCTCAAGCCGGACGCTTTGCCCGGCGATCGACGGGGCCAAGGCGGGAGCAAAGTGGAGAGCCGACGTTAGTCAGCAGATGCTGCAACCGCCTTCGGCCCGAACCTGGGCAATAGCCTGCGCCAGCGCGTCATGGCCGACAGCGCCTGCGATCATCTGGTCGTCGATGAGGAAGGCGGGAGTGCCCTGAATCCCTAGCAACTCGGCCAGGCGCGCGTTGCGCTCGATCACACCTGTCACCTCCGGATGTTCCATATCTGCCCTGAGCCGGTCCACGTCGAGGCCGACTCCGCGGGCCGCCTCCAAGGTCGTGACCTCGTCGACGCGCCGCGTCTCCATGAGAGCCAGATGGAACTCCCAATACTTGCCCTGGCGGCTCGAGGCGAGCGCCGCCTTGGCGGCAAATTTCGAGCCCTCGGAAAGGATCGGCCATTCCTTCAAAACCACCCGCAGGTCCTGGTCCGTTTCAAGCAGGCTCAACACATCGCTCATCGCTCGCTTACAGAAGCCGCAGTTGTAGTCGAAGAATTCGACCATCGTAACGCTGCCGTCGGGATTGCCTACCACCAAGTCGCCCTCGCTCCGATAGATTTCGGCGGCCCGCTCAGCGATGGCAGCGGTGGCGGCGGCGGCCTCGGCCTCCTGCGTCTTGCGCTCGAGCGCCTGGAAGGCCTCGCGTAGCACCTCGGGGTTATCGATCAGGTAATCGCGGATGATTTCACCCAACTGCTGGCGCTGGTCCTGGCTGAACTCCTGGGCCAGGAGACCCGAGGGCAGCAGCAGGCCGATGGCGAGACTAGCCGCCAGGACGGCAGAACGCAGGCTGGTGATCATCGAGGTCTCCGATTTCAACCGCGCCCGGGCGGTGGGGCAAACACTTGGCCCTGGCCGCTGGTACGCCGGGGCAATGCTAATCTTTCTTGGTGTAGTTCAAGATGTCCTGGGCCCGCAACCATTCAGGCGTGTTGGGCGGCAATCCTTTGACGGCGTTGGTGGCCTTCTCGGTCGCGAGTTCCCGGTCTCCGCGTAGCGCCGCCATCTCGGCGGTGGCAAGCTCGGCCCTCGGCAGATTGTTGAGCCGGCCGTAGGCTTGCGCCATGAGCATGTGCAGGCGCGGCGCATCGTTCTCGGTGCGCTGCGCCACCTTAAGCGATTCCAGCGCCGCCTGGGCATTGGCAGTGCCGTCCAGTCCAAGCTGGGCCTGAGCCAGCAGCATGCGGATGAGCCCGTTGGTGGGCAAGAGCCTGACAGCCTCCTTGAGCGGTGGGATGGCCTGCGCCGCCCGGCCGGTCTCCAGCAAAGCCTGGCCCTTGAGCTCCCAGAAATATGGATTCTCGGGAATCTCCGCGATCAGCCCGTCGATCACTGGCAGGGCGTTCTTGAGATCGCCGATGCGGAAGGCGGCGATGGCCCGGGCATAGCGGGCCGGTAGGCTTTTATCGGAGGCCGGGTACTTCTGGTACACGGACTGCGGCGATTCCAGAAAGCCGGTGATCTTGGCCTGCATCAGCTGGTGGCGCAGCACAAGCAGCGGCGGATCGGGCTTGTCGAAGTGCGGACTGGCCTTGGCCAACTGCTCGAGATTGCGGATGCGGTCGAGCGGCATCGGGTGCGACAGCACATAAGGATCGACATACTGCGCCGAGGCCAGCGACTGGTTGGCAAGCTTCCGAAACAGCTCGAGCATGCCCTTGGACGATTGTCCGGTCTGGTCGAGGTAGCGGACCGCTGCCTGGTCTGCCGCCGACTCCTGGGCCCGGGCATAAGCTAGCAGGTTGCGTTGCGCGAGACCGACCCCGCCCATCATGACGCCCTGGCCGGCCTGGGCGGTCCCGCTGCTGCCAGCCAGACCGCCTCCCAGCATGGCGGCGGCGCCCAGCAGAGTGGTGATGATGGCGAGGTTGCTCGCCTTGTCAAGCTGGATGCCAAGCCGGGCGAGATGACCTCCAGAAATATGCGCGGTCTCGTGCGCCAGCACGCCGATGACCTCGTTGGGCGTCTTGGCGCTGGTAAGCAACCCAGTATAGATGAAGATTCGCTGGCCGCCGGCAACGAAGGCGTTGATGCCGTGGCTGTTGATCAGATGGACGTTCACAGCCGACCGGGTGAGCCCTGCGACCTCGAACAGCGGCCCGGTGTAGATCCGCATGAGCCCTTCGATTTCGGCATCGCGGATGAGCGGCAGATCTTGCGCCTGGATAGCGCCCGGTGCGAGCGTCATTGCAGCGGCAACGACAGCAGCCAGGAACCGCGAACCCTTCCGACCGGCAGAGGCGGCGGCAACTCGCGGCGCGAAGCGTTGCAATCGGACTGGCATGGCGAGATCCCTTCGAAGCCATTGTGTCGAGAATAAATGGGGCGACACTGAGACCCGAAAGACCCATTGCTCACCGGCTGCGCGGCGCCTCGCGGCCCCCGGGGGCATCCAGCACGCGGATCACAAAGCCCTGGGCTTCGAGGACCGCCACGATGTCTTCGGCGTGCCGGCCGTCGCGAGTCTCGAGCATGATCTCGAGTTCGGCACCCTTGGCCGGAATATCGAGAAACATGCGCTGGTGCGACACCTCGAGGATGTTGGCGCCATGCGTGCCGAGCAGCGTGGCGATCTTGCCGAGGACGCCGGGGCGGTCTTCGATCTGGATCCGCAGAACCACGATGCGCTGCTCGCGCTCAAGCTCACGATAGATGATCGAGGCGAGGATGCGCGGGTCGATATTGCCGCCGCACAGGACAA
>CAYWVA010000252.1:0-4300 GCA_964461545.1 uncultured Rhizobiaceae bacterium
CGACCTGCTGATCGGGGTGACGGATTTCTTCCGCGATGCTGACGCCTTCAAGGTCCTCGAGCGCGAGGTCGTGCCGCGCCTGTTCGACGGCAAGAACGGCCGCGATGCCATCAAGGTTTGGGTCCCGGGCTGCGCCACCGGCGAGGAGGTGTACTCGATTGCCATATTGCTGCGCGACCATGCATCAACGCTGGCTTCGCCGCTCGATGTGAAGATCTTTGCCACCGATATCGACGAGACCGCCTTGGCTGTGGCCCGGGCCGCCCGCTATCCAGCCTCGCTGGTGCGCAAGGTGCCACAAGGGCGGCTCGACCGGTACTTCCGTCAGGTGGACGACTTCTACGTCGTCAGCAGAGAAATCCGTGAGCTGTGCGTGTTTTCAATGCACAATCTGATCCGCGACCCGCCGTTCTCGCGTCTCGATCTGGTCTCCTGCCGCAACCTGCTGATCTATTTCGGTGGTGAGTTCCAGGCCCAGGTCATTCCGGTGTTCCACTATGCGCTCAAGCCCGGTGGTTTTCTGTTTCTTGGCACATCGGAAAGCGTCAGCCAGTTCGGCGACCTGTTTGAGCCGGTGGACAAGAAGCAGCGCGTCTTTGCACGCCTCGATGGCCCGGCACCGCGGCTCCAGCTGCCGGTGACGCGCGACCGGCGGCGCCTGCCGCCGAGCCTGGCGGAGCTGCGCGCCGATCCCGCATCCAAAACCATAGAGCTGCGCCGCGCAGTTGAAGCGCGCATCGTGCAAGGCTTCGCGCCGGCCCACGTAGTGATCGACCGCGACGGCGAGATCGTGCATTTCTCGCCACGGACCGGAAGGTATCTCGAAGCGCCGGTCGGAGCGCCGTCCCAAAACCTTATCGCAGCAGCCCGCAAGGGTCTCAAAACCGAGCTCAGGGCGGCACTGCGCGAGGCGCTGGAGGGTGGGCAGCAGGTCGAGCGGCGGCGCATTGCCGTCGACATCGACGACCACCAACTGTTGATCAACCTGATCATCGAACCCTTCACGAACGATCAGGCAACGCCACTGCTTCTGGTGGTGTTCGACGATGTCGGGCCGCCGATGACTGCGAAGGAGGCAACAAATCAGGACCGGCGGGAGAGGGACGACACCGTCGAGCGGCTTGGACACAAGCTTGCCGACACCCGTGAGCGGCTCCAGGTCACTATCGAGGAATACGAGACCTCGGTGGAGGAGCTGAAATCGGCCAATGAGGAGCTGCAGTCCACCAATGAGGAATTGCAGTCGACCAACGAGGAGCTCGAGACCGCCAAGGAGGAGCTGCAATCTCTGAACGAGGAGCTGCAGACGGTCAACGACCAGCTTGCCCGCAAGGTCGAAGAGGCAGACCGCGCCCGCAGTGACCTGCGCAACATCTTCGAGAGCACCAGGGTCGGCACCGTATTCCTGGACGAAAACCTGGTTATCCGCAGCTTCACGCCTGCCGCCACAGAGATTTTCAGCCTGATCGCCAGCGATTGCGGGCGGCCGCTGAGCGATATCGCCAGTCATGTCGAGTTGGGCGATCTGAGACGGGATGCCGGGGTCGTCATGGACAGCGGGGAAGTCATCGAGCGCCGCGTCCGCAAGTCTGGCGGGCCAGAACACTACCTCATGCGCATTCTGCCGCTCCGGAAAGACAACGATGCTATCGACGGCGTGCTGGTGACGTTTGTCGATGTCACCGGCCTGGTCGAGGCCGAGGAGCACCAGCGCGTGCTGGTTGCGGAACTGAACCACCGCGTTCGCAACATGCTCACCGTGGTCATCGCGCTGGCCAACCAGACGCTGTCGAGCGACCAGCCGACTCAGGAGCGCAAGGAGGCATTCATCGGCCGCGTTCAGGCGATGGCCGACGTCTACACCCTGATTTCGCGCGAGCACTGGCGCGACGTCGCCCTGCGCGACGTCCTTCAGGTCGAGCTTGAGCCCTATTCGGGCGGGGCCGGACGGGTGACTGTCGAAGGGCCGCCGGTGATGTGCCGGCCAGGCATGGCGCTTTCCTTCAGCCTGGTGGTGCACGAACTGACCACCAACGCAGTCAAGTACGGAGCGCTGTCGCGACCCAAAGGCAAACTCGCCGTCACCTGGACGATCGACGGTACCGGCAACCTGGTGCTGGAATGGCGCGAATTCTCCCGCCGGCAAACCGACAAGCCAAAGCGCAAGGGGCTCGGCATCGGCCTGATCGAGCGGCAGATGCAAGCCTTTCCGGGCGCAACGATGGAGCTGGATCATCTCGCCGAAGGCCTGCGGGCAAAGTTCACCATCCCGCTCGGCGATCCCGCCTGAGCCGCACCGGACAACAAATCGCAGGTAGGGGAAGGCCGCTAACTACAGCCCGGCTGCCCGGTCAAGAAGCCGCAGCGCCAACTCGATGTCGGGCAGGGCACGCTCGGCCGCCTCGCGGCCGGCAGCGATCGCAACTGCCGCCTTGTCGAAGTCGAACAATCCGACGCCCGACGCCCGCGGGATGATGTTGACGTCTGGCGGATCTCCGGCCAGGCGCGAGCGGGCGAGGCGGTCCTGGGAGATGTTGAAGGCCGCCACCAGCACGGTCGTGAGCCCCGGAGTGGAGGTGCCGCCGACCAACTGGCGCAGCGCCGAGGAGCGCTCAAGCGCCGGCTCATCGCCGCCATTGTGACCGAGAGACTTCGGTTCCTGGACCACGGTGCCGGCAAACGAATCGCTGTTGAGACTGACCGAGACGACGAGCCGCGCTCCTATGGCGCGGCAGGCCGAGACCGGAATCGGATTGACGACAGCCCCGTCGATCAGCCACTGGCCGTCGATCTGAACCGGGCGGAAGACTCCCGGCAAGGCGTAAGAGGCGCGGACGGCGCGGGCCACCTGACCATTGCGAAGCCAGATCTCGTGGCCGGTCATCAGTTCGGTGGCGATGCACACAAAGGGCACCTTGAGATCGGCAAAGCGCATGTCGCCCAACTGCTCGTCGAGGAGCTCACGCAGCCGGTCGCCGGAAATGAGCCCGCTGCCGGTCCACGACAGGTCGAGCAAAGAAAAGATGCGTCGCCGGGTGAGGCCCAGGGCGAACTCCTTCAGTTCCCCCAGCCGGCCGGCGGCATAGCAACTGGCAACCAGAGCACCGATCGAGGTCCCCGCCATGACGTCAGGCTCAATTCCGCTCTCGCTCAATCGCTCCAGCACACCAATGTGCGACCAGCCGCGCGCCGCACCGGCGCCAAGCGCAAACCCGATCAGTGATCCGCTGGGCCGGGTGCGCGTCGGCGGAGCGGAGTCACCCGGTTTGGTCTCAATGGCCATGTCGATGTCCATGGCAGCCACCTTTGCGAGCCTTCCTGCCGAACTGTAACAAAAAATGCTGAAGTAGGGGTGAAGGTTCAATAGCGCCCCTCCTTGTGCTTGTATCGTCACGGGGTGGGGAATTTGTGGCGAGAAACCCGGTCGCCCAGCACCTCAGCGCTTGGACGGCTCGGCGTAAAGCTGGGCGGGATCGAGCAGGCGGCGGGCATTGCGGAACACAAGGGCGCCCGGAGAACCGGGCTCAAGAGCCCGGTAGAAGCACGAGCGCCTGCCGGTATGGCAGGCTGCCCCGCGCCCGCGCGCCTCCGCCCGCAACAGCAGTGCATCCTGATCGCAGTCGGTCAATATCTCAACCACCGCAAAGACTTCGCCCGAGCTCTCGCCCTTGCGCCATAGCCGCTGACGCGACCGGCTCCAGAAATGAACCTCGCCGGTCTCGACGGTGCGGGCGAGCGCGTCGGCGTTCATCCAAGCAACCATCAGCACTTCCGCGCTGGCCGCATCGGCGACGATGGCCGGGATCAGGCCGTCGGGGCCGAAGCGCGGCTCGAAGCGGCTGGATTCTTCGATAGATGCAGAAGCAGGTTCGCTCACTGGGTTAGAGCGAGAAGCCGCCGCTGGCGGATCTCACCAAGTCGATGAAGCGCGACTGCAAGACCTGATTGGTCTTGAACTGGCCGGTGAACTTGGTAGTGATCGTGGCCACATTGCGCTTGTTGACGCCCCTGAGCGACATGCACTGGTGCACCGCCTCGATCATTACCGCGACTCCCTGGGGATCGAGCTGGCGATCGATGGCCAGGGCGATCTGCGCCGTCATGGTCTCCTGGGTCTGCAGCCGGCGCGCGAAAACCTCTACGACCCGGGCGAGCTTGGAGATGCCCACCACCTGGTCGGTGGGCAGATACGCGACATGGGCCCGGCCGATGAACGGCACCATGTGGTGCTCGCAGTGCGAATTGAACTCGATGTCGCGCAGCATCACCATGTCATCATAGCCGGCGACATCGTCAAAGG
>CAYWVA010000253.1:0-4299 GCA_964461545.1 uncultured Rhizobiaceae bacterium
TCATCTATTTCATCTTCCGCCACGTCTTCTCGGTCGTGCTGCCTCGCGGATGGCTGTTCTAGATGGAGGCCGTTTCCTACTTCTTCATGGCGTGGACCGACCCGTCGCTGCTCCTGATGGTAGCGGTGGGAACGCTGGCCGGTATCTATGTGGGGGCAATCCCGGGCCTGTCGGTCACCATGGCGGCAGCGATCCTGATCTCCTTTACCTTCAAGTGGCCGGTCAACGATGCGCTGGCGCTGATCGCCGGAATCTACCTCGGCGGTGTTTATGGCGGGTCGCGCACCGCCATCCTGCTCAACATTCCCGGCGCCCCGAGCGCTATTGCCACCGCGCTCGACGGCTATCCCCTGGCCCAGCGCGGCGAGGCGGGAAGCGCCATCGGCGTGACCACGGTGATGTCGGTGATCGGCGGGTTCGTCGGCATCCTGGCACTGGCCGTCGCCGCGCCGGCGATCTCCAGCTTCGCCCTGATGTTCGCGCCGCGCGACTATCTGCTGCTGGCCGTCATCGGCATCCTGCTGGTCGGCAGCCTGTCGGGCAAGTCGCTGGCCAAGGGCATCTTCGCCGGGGCGCTGGGCGTCACTATCGGCATGGTCGGCATGGACCCCATGACGGCGCAAGGCCGCTTCACCTTCGGCTCGCTGAACCTGATGGGCGGCATCCCCTATGTTGCCGCGATGATCGGGTTCTTCGGCGTGGCCGAGGCGCTCTACCAGCTGCGCACCCTCGACCTGAAGCCGGTGAAGCAGAAGGTGGCAAGCATCATCCCCGACTGGCGGCTGGTGTGCAGGTATCTGCCGCTGGCGCTGCGCACCAGCACCATCGGCGTCGTCATCGGGGCGCTGCCCGGCACCGGCGGCGACATCGCCTCGCTGATGGCCTACGACCACGCCAAGCGCTCGGTGAAGGCACCGTCGCGCCCGTTCGGCGAAGGCGCCTACGAGGGCCTCGTGGCGCCGGAATCGGCCAACAATGCCGCGGTCGGCGGCGCCTACATACCGATGCTTACGCTCGGCATCCCGGGCGATGCGGTGACCGCCGTCATCATCGGCGCGCTGTACATCCACGGCCTCAAGCCCGGTCCCCTGCTGATGGTGGAAACGCCACATTTGTTCTGGTTCACCGTCGGGTCACTGACCCTTGCCAACATCTTTCTGCTGATCTTCGGGCTCACCGGCATCCGGGTGTTCTCCAAGATCGTCGAATGCCCGAAGGGCATCCTCATCCCGCTGATCCTGGTGCTCTCGGCGGTCGGCACCTACGCCATCCAGAACAACCCCGTCGACATCTACTGGATGCTGGGATTCGGAATCCTCGGCTACTTCATGAAGGTCTATGGCTTCGTCGTTGCGCCCGTCATCCTCGGCGTGATCCTCGGTCCCCTGATGGACGTGTCCTACCGCCGCGCCATGATCTCGGCGCGAGACGACGTGGCGAGGTTCTTCACCGAGTTCCTCACCAGCCCCCTGTCGCTGGCGCTCACGCTGTTTTTCCTGTTCATCGTCTTCAGCCAGACGCCGCTATGGCAGCAGCTGACCGGCAGGACCAAGGTGAAGGCTGATGCCTGAGAGGGGAGCCGGATCAAGCCGCCATGATCTCATCGCGCAACGCCCGGCAAATGTCGTCATTGCCCGCCAGGATGTCTCCGGTGGCCAGCGGATCGCCGCCACCGATGTCCTCGGCGCGCCCGCCAGCCTCGCGCACCAGCAGGATGCCGGCCGCAATGTCCCAGATCGCCAATCCGCGCTCCCAATAGCCGTCCACCCGTCCGGCCGCGACCCAGGCGAGGTCGAGGGCTGCCGAACCGAAGCGGCGCAGCCCCGCGACCTTGGGCTGCAGCCGAGCAATCTCCCTGCCGAACAGCGCCGGATCGCCGCGACCGAGGTGAGGGATGCCGCATGTGATCACAGCGTCGCGCAGATCGCGACGGGCAGCCACCCGCAGCCGGCGATCGTTGAGATACGCACCACGGCCGCGTTCAGCGGTGTACAGATCGTTGCTGATCGGATTGTAGATGACTCCGGCGATAATCGTGCCGGAGCGTTCCAGAGCAATGGAAATGGCAAAATGCGGAATGCCATGGATGAAGTTCGTGGTGCCGTCGATGGGATCGACAAGCCAGCGATGCTCGCCATCGCGACCGGCAACCGTGCCTGCCTCCTCCATCACCAGGCCATAGGCCGGGCGCGCCTTGCTCAGTTCCTCCTGCAGGATGCGCTCGGCGCGCTGGTCGGCCTTGGTCACGAAGTTGGCCGGGCCTTTCAGCGACACCTGGAGATTTTCGACCTCGCCAAAGTCGCGCTGCACCGCTCGGGCTGCCTTGCGCGCGGCATTGACCATGACCGTCAGGGTAGGTGAAGCCATCGTGCCAGGGTTCCTCGCGGCCGGCGTTCAGTCGGCACGCTTGACGTAAGTGGCCTCGTTGGTATCCACCACCACGCGTTCGCCGGCCGCGACGAATGGCGGCACCAGGATCCGCACCCCGTTTTCGAGCACCGCCGGCTTGTAGGAGGAGGCCGCGGTCTGACCCTTGACCACCGGATCGGCTTCGACGACCTCGAGCGTCACATGGTCAGGCAGGGTAATGCCGATGGGCTTGGCTTCGTAGCTGTTGACGGTGACCATCATGCCCTCCTTGAGGAAGGCAGCGCGCTCGCCGACGAAATCTTTCGGCAGTTCGATCTGCTCGTAGGTTTCGGTCTCCATGAACACCAGCGTTTCCCCCTGGTCGTAGAGATATTGGTAGTCCTTCTGCTCGAGACGAACCCGCTCGACGGTTTCCGATGATCGGAAGCGCTCGTTGAGCTTTGAACCCGACACGAGATTCTTGAGCTCGACCTGGGCAAAGGCGCCGCCCTTGCCGGGCTTGACGTGGGCGGTCTTGACCGCCACCCACAGCTGGTCGTTGTGCAGGATGACGTTGCCCGGCTTGATCTCGTTGCCGTTGATCTTCATTCAGACACCGCGATTTCTTGACATGACGATGGTATGGGGGCGCGGGAAACCGGCGCCGGCCCGAGGCTCTCCTAGCAACTCCGGGCACGCCTTGCATCCGAAAAGATGCTATTGGCGCTGGCTTGTTGGGCTTACTGCGGCCGTTTTTTCGCCGCCTCGGCCTTTAGGCTGTCGGCCCGGCCACGGGCCTCTTCGCGCAACTGCTCGGGCAGCGCTTCGACGAACGCGTCGAGCTCGGCGTCGGGTCGGCGCGCGTCTTTCGCAAGCATATGCCATTTCGCCGCCTCGATCGGGTCGGCTTCGACGCCGCGGCCGAGGGCATAAAGCCGCGCCAGGCGGTTCTGGGCAATCGGGTTGCCCTGGCGGGCAGCCACCGCCAGCCACTGCGCCCCAATCACCTCGTCCTTCTGCACGCCTTCGCCGCGGAACACCATGATGCCATATTCCAGTGCGGCGTCGACATGGCCCTGGAGGGCAGCGCGCTTGGTCCATTCGCTCGCCTCAACCAGGTTCCGCTCTACTCCCTTGCCCTCGGCGTAAAGCGCTCCCAAGTGGTATTCAGCCATCGCGAATCCCTGCTCGGCGGCGATGCGGAACCAATCTGCCGCCTTCTCCCAGTCCGGTTCATTGCCTCCCGCACCGGCATAAAGCAGGCCGAGCGCGTGCTGTGCCGGGGCGTGTCCGGCGGCGGCTGCCTTCTCGGTCCACGCCCGCCCGGCCGCAAGGTCGGGGTCGCCGGTGCGACCCTCGATCAACATGATGGCAAGCGCATACATCGCTTCGGCATCGCCCTTTTCAGAAGCAGCGGTGTACCATTTCACTGCCTCCTCCATGCTCTGCTCCACGCCGTTGCCGGCCTCATAGAGGCGGCCCAGCATGACCTGGGCTTGCGCTTCGCCGGCTTCAGCGAGGGGCCTGGCGATCTGCACCGCGGCGGCATAGTCGCCCTGGCCATAGAGTTCCGCCGCCTCTTCAAGGCCCCCCGCCTGGGCACCCGGCGAGGCAAGAGCCAGACACAGGCACAGCGCGGCCGCAAAGGTCGGCTTCATCGGTCCGCCTCATCGAGGGCGCGCAGCGTTTCGGAAATGACCTCCCGGGCACTGGCGGGCGAGGACCACATGGCTGGCGCCGGACGCACGAAGTCGGCGCCAAGCCGGGCAAGTTCGCCCGCTTCGGCCGGCTCCACCGCATCGAGCGCGATGCACGGCACCTCAAACACCTCGCTCCACCACCGGATGAGCTCTACGCCGCCCGGAGCGCCGTTGCGCAAGCCCACATAGTCGGCTCCCGCCTCGGCCAACTCCATGGCGAGATGCCGGCTCGTGGCACAGTCGGCGCCCA
>CAYWVA010000254.1:0-4296 GCA_964461545.1 uncultured Rhizobiaceae bacterium
CCGGTCAACAAGGCGATGATGGCGATCAAGGGGCGCAACGCGGTGGTGATTGCCCCTTCGCCTTCGGGCTACAAGACCACGGCGCGGGTGGTGGAGCTGATGCGCGCCGAGCTCGAAAAGGCCGGGCTTCCTGCCGACCTCGTACAGATCTTGCCGGCGCCGATCACCAAGGAATTGACCCAGGCGCTGATGGAGGCGGTGGACCTGGTCGTGGTAACCGGGTCTCAGGACAACGTACGGCGCGCCTATTCGAGCGGCACGCCGGCCATCGGCGTGGGAACCGGCAATGTGCCGGTGATCATCGATGCGACGGCCGAGCTTGCCGAGGCAGCCGAGAAGATCTGCGCCTCCAAGATCTTCGACAACGCCACCTCGTGCTCATCGGAGAACGCGGTTGTCATCGTCGAGGAGGTCTATGAGCCGGCCATCGCCGCGCTGAAGCAGGCTGGCGGCCATCTGTGCACCGGGGCCGAAAGTCGCGTCGTCCAGGAGACGCTGTGGCAGAACGGCAAGCTGAACCGCCGTCTCATCGCCCGCCCTGCAGCGGTTCTCGCCGAGGCGTTCAAGCTGGCGCCGGAGGCGCAGGATGCCAAGTTCCTCATGGTGGAGGAAACCGGCATCGGCGGTGACTTCCCGCTGTCGGGCGAGAAGCTGGCGCTGGTGCTGACGGTCTACCGGGCCAAGGACTTCGCCGACGCCAAAGACATCGTGCGGCGTTTGCTCGATCACCAAGGCAGGGGACATTCCTGTGGCATCCACACCAAAGACATGTCCCATGCCCGTGAACTCGCCGAGGAGCTTGAGGTGGTTCGGGTGCTGGTCAACTTCGCCCATACCTTCGGCAATGGCGGCGGCTTCGATTCCGGCCTCAACTTCACCTTGTCGATGGGCTGCGGGAGCTGGCAGAAAAATTCCATCTCGGAGAATCTCAGCTACCGGCACTTCCTCAATATCACCCATCTTGTCACCCCGATCCCGCCGGACAAGCCATCGGAAGAGGAGCTGTTCGGACCCCATTGGAAGAAATACGGGCGATGAACTTCGACGAGCATGCCGCCAAGGTTCTTGTGCTGAAGCCGGCCGGAGTGGCGGTGCCCGATGGCCGCCTGTGCGCCAGCGCCGCCGAGGCGCGCGAGGCGTTTGCCACCATCGGTCCCTGCGTCGTCAAGGCCCAGGTGCCGGCCGGCAAGCGCGGCAAGGCCGGCGGCATCCGGTCCGCCGACAGCGCTGAAGGGGCCGGCGAAGCGGCCGAAGCCATCCTCGGGATGACGATCGCCGGCCACACGGTGAAAAATGTGCTGGTCGAGGGGCGCGCGGCAATCAAGCGGGAGTTCTACCTCGCCGTCCTGCCCGACGCCGCGCAGCGCTGCCCGACGATCATGTTCTCCACCGCCGGCGGTGTCGACGTGGAAGAGATTGCGGCCGAGCAGCCGGGCTCGCTGGTGCAAAGGCCGGTGGGCCTTGACGAGACTTTTGGTCGCCAGGAAGCGCGCGCTCTGTTGTCCCCCCTCGCCCTGGGGGACGCGGCGGGCCCGCTCGCCGATGTCCTGGTCAAGGTCTTTGGCGCATTTCGCTCAAATGATGCCGAGCTTCTCGAAATAAACCCGCTGGCCGAGCTTGCCGACGGCCGTATCGTGGCCCTCGACTGCAAGTTCAGCCTCGACGATGCGGCGGCCATTCGCCAGCCGGAACTGGCGTCGGCGGCCGCCAGTGAGCCCCTGAGCGCCCTGGAGCAGCGCGGCGCACGGGCCGGATTGAGTTACATCGAGCTTGACGGCAACGTCGGCGTGCTGGCCAACGGCGCCGGGCTGACCATGACGAGCATGGACGTTATTGCCCACTTCGGCGGCCGGCCGGCCAATTTCATGGAAATCGGCGGGGAGGCCTATACCAAGGCCGAAGTCGCGCTCGATATCGTTCTCTCCAAGCCCGGGTTGAAGAGCCTGGTGATCAACTTCTGCGGCGCCTTTGCGCGCACCGATGTGATGGCCGAAGGGGTGGTAAAGGCCTGGGAGTCGCTGAAGCCCACTATCCCCGTGTTCTTCTCGATCCACGGCACCGGAGAGGCCGAAGCGGTGCGGCTGGTCCGCGAGCGCTTGGGGCTCGAACCCTTCGATCTGATGGAGGATGCGGTCAAGGCGGCGGTGGAGGCGGCGCGATGATCGTGCGCCGCGAGCACAAGGTGCTGGTCCAGGGCATGACCGGCAAGCAAGGCAGCTTCTGGACCGAAAAGATGATCTTTTGCGGCACCCGGATCATCGGCGGCGTCAACCCGAAGCGCGCCGGCGAGACCCATCTCGATCTGCCGGTGTTCGGCTCGGCGAGGGAGGCGATGGAGGCAGAGCCCTATGACGTCTCGGTCATGTTCATTCCCCCTGCCGCTGCCAAGGGCGCAGCGCTCGACGCCATCGCCGCCGGGGTCAAGATGCTGGTCATCCTGACTGAGCACATCCCTGTCCACGACGTCATGGCGATCCACGCTGCCGCGGCGCGTGGCAACACCCGCATCATGGGCCCCAACACGGCCGGCGTGGTGACGCCCGGCGAGGCTTCGGTGGGGATCATGCCAGGGCATAATCCCAACATCTTCCAGCCTGGTCCCATCGGCGTGATCTCGCGTAGCGGCAGCCTCGGCACGCTGATCTGCCTCAACCTGACACGGGCGGGCCTTGGCCAGTCGGCCTTTCTCGGCATCGGCGGCGACGCCATCATCGGCACCACGACCAGAGATGCGGTGCGCATTCTCAACGACGATCGCGCCACCAAGGCGATTGCTCTCGTCGGCGAGATCGGCGGGGCGATGGAAGAGGCGGCGGCGGACACGATCGCCGGCATGGACAAGCCTGTGGTGTGCTTCATTGCCGGCCGGGCATCGCCGCCCGGCAAGAAGATGGGCCACGCCGGAGCCATCGTGGCGGGCGAGCGTGGCAGCTATCGCTCCAAGCGCATGGCGCTGGAAGCGGCAGGCGCCACCGTCGTGGATACTCCGGGCGAACTGGCGGGCCAACTGCGCGCCCGGCTGGCGGGCCGGCTGGCGCACGAGGCGACGTGATGATTCCCGGTACAAGGCTGAGGCGCCTCGCTCCGCGGGCCGGTTGAGGGACATCGGCAGGCAATGGAAATACTCGGCTACTTCCTCGACGCCCTTGAGCCCATGCATGTGCTGGTGCTGGTGGTCGGAATCGTCGGCGGCCTGCTTCTGGGGGCTGCACCCGGGCTCAGCCCGACCATGGCGGTGGCGCTGCTCATCCCGTTCACCTTCTACATGGAGGCGATCGACGCGCTCATCCTGCTCAGCGCCGTCTACGCCGCCACGGTGGCCGGCGGCGCGGTCAGCGCCATCCTGATCAAGGTGCCGGGCGCGCCTGCCAACATCGCCACCGCATTCGACGGCTACCCCATGGCCCAGCAGGGTCGCGCCGTGGAGGCGCTGCACTATGCCTTCATCTCCACCGCCATCGGCGGCATCCTCGGCATGCTGGTGCTCATTTTCCTGGCCCCGCCGGTCGCCGACGTTGCGCTGCGCTTCGGACCGGCCGAGCTGTTTTGGGTCGCCATCCTCGGCATCACGGTGATGGGCAGTGTCGGCTCGAAATCTGTGGTCCGCGGGCTGTTCGCCGGGGCGGTGGGAATGTGGATCGCCACCATCGGTCACAACCCCATCCTTGCCGAGCCCCGCTTCGTCTTCACCCGCCATCTGACCGGGGGCGTGGAGATCGTGGTGGCGCTGATCGGCCTGTTCGCCATACCCCAGGTCTATACCTTGCTGGAGACGGCAACCCGCGGGCGCGAATCGCCTGTCTACGAGCTGAAGTCCCACAGCCTGTGGTCCTCGATGCGCAACACGGTGCGCGAGCGCCTGGCGCTCACCGTCGGTTCCATCACCGGCATTATCATCGGCATCATCCCCGGCGCCGGCGGGCAGATCGCCGGACTGCTCGCCTATGACCAGACCCGCAAGCTTTCTCGCCACCCCGAACGTTTCGGCAAGGGCGAGCCGGCCGGTGTCATTGCCGCGGAATCGGCCAACAACGCCATGGTCGGCCCCTCGCTGGTGCCGCTGCTGACGCTGGGCGTGCCGGGAAGCCCGACCGCTGCAGTGCTGCTGGGCGGCCTCTTGATCCATGGGCTGTTTCCCGGCCCTGACCTATTCACGACGCATGCCCGGATCACCTGGACGTTCATCGGGGCGCTGCTGATCGGCCAGGTGCTCATCATGGTCTTCGGCCTCGCCATCAGCCGCTACAGCCGCTTCATCATGCAGGTCCCCAACCACTACATGGCCGCTGCGGTGAC
>CAYWVA010000255.1:0-4279 GCA_964461545.1 uncultured Rhizobiaceae bacterium
TCGACAACGTCGATGTGATCACCGCGCCCTCGCTCGGCGTATACATGCTGACGCTCGACCAGAAGACGCGGCCCTTCAATGACATCCATGTGCGCCGCGCCATCGCCCACGCCGTCGACCGCGAGGGGCTGGTCAAGGCGCTGCTCAAGGACAACGGCGCGCCCGCCGTCGCCATCAACCCGCCGGAGATGTGGACCAGCGTGATGTCGCCGGAGGAGGTGAGGGCGTTCTACGGCACGCTCGATCCCTACACCTTCGACATTGAGAAGGCGAAGGCGGAGCTGGCCCAGTCGTCGGTGCCCAATGGGTTCGACGTGACGGTGCCGGCGCCCAACGGTGTCCCCTACATGGTCCCCATCCTGCTCAGCGTCTCCGAGAACCTAAAGCCGCTCGGCATCACGCTCAACGTGCAGCAGGTGGATGACAGCCAGTGGCTCTCGACCTACTTCGCGCACGACGAGCTGGGCATGCAAATCATGTCCTACTTCCCGGACTACGCCGACCCCGCCAACTATCCTTACTTGTTCTTCCACAGCGCCAATGCCGGGAAGGACGGCATGAACGGCTCGAACTACAGCAAGCCGAAGATGGACGAGCTGCTAACGGCGGCGCTGCAGAAATCCGATCCGAAAGAGCGGGCGGCGGTTCTGAAGGAGGCCATCCAGCTTTCCAGTCAGGACGTCGCGGTGGTGCCGGTATTCTGGCCGGCCTCGGCGATGGCGATCAACAAGAAGTACAAGCTACAGGGCTACACGGCCTTGTGGTACAATATCCCCTGGGCACTGCGCGGCTTTGGCACGAACTAGCGGAAGCAGCGGCCGGTCGCATCACTCCGGCGGTCCGCCCGCGGCAGACATGGCCGCATGCGGGGCGCCGGGTCTTCCCAGAGAACGATGCGTGAGCAGGTTCGACAAGCCCTCGAGGCGCTGGAGTGGCTGCGGCTGCCGTGCGAGCTCTCGTTCGGGCGTGACGGCGGCGCCTTGGCCGTGGAGGTGCGCGCGGTCGAATGGGAGGGCGCCGAGTGCCTCGCCATCCGCGGCCTGCTCCTGCTGCCGCCCGATCCCCCGCCGTCACCCATGCCGCTGATCCTGGACATCCATGGCGGCCCGACCTGGTCGTTCAAGCACGGCTTCAATCCCGGCTCCGCCCTGCCGTCCGGGGCGGCCGGCTACGCGGTGCTGCTGCCCAACTACCGTGGCAGCCTCGGGCGCAGCCAGGGCTTCACGCGCCTCAATATGGGCGATCCCGGCGGTGCGGAGTTCGAGGACATCCTGCGCGGCGTCGACTGGTGCGTGCAGGAAGGCATCGCCAATTCCGCGCGCATCGGCGTCACCGGCGTCAGCTATGGCGGCTACCTGACTGCGTGGGCAGCCGCCACCAGCGACCGCTTCCGCGCCGGCATCTCTGACCTGCTGAGCTACCAGTACACGGCCAACAACGGCTTCAGCGCCGCGATCATCGGCGCGCCCCTGCAAGATGAGGGCGCCCGCCGGCTCTATTTCGAGCCGTCGCCGCTGCTGTATGTGAGCAGCAAGGCGCCGCCGACGCTCATCATGCACGGCGCCAAGGATCACTGCACGCCGCTCGGCCAGGCCGAGGAGTTTCATCGCGCCCTACTCGATCACGGCGTGCCGACGGAGCTCGTGGTCTATCCGCGCGAAGGCCATAGCTTCAAGGAGCGCGCCCATCACTCCGACGCCTGGCGCCGCAAGATCGCCTGGTTCGATTGCTACCTGCGGGACCAGGCGTGAGTCGCGCCGGCCTCGTGCAGTTCTTCCTGCGGCGCCTGGCGCTGGCCATTCCCCTGCTGCTGATCATCTCCTTCGGCGTGTTCGCGCTGATTCAGGCGGCGCCAGGGGATCCGGTGCGCGCCTTGCTGGGGACGCGCCCGGCCAAGCCCGAAACGATCGCTGCCATCCGCGAGCGCTTCAACCTCGACGATCCCTTCCTCGTCCAGTACGGCAAGTGGCTGTGGCGCGTGCTGCACGGCGATCTCGGCCGCTCGATCCGCGGCGACCAGCTGATCACCCAGGCAATCGGCGATCGGCTCGGCCTCACCCTCTACCTCACGCTATACAGCACCGCCATCATTCTCGGCCTAGGCATCGCATTGGGAGCGCTTGCCGCCTTTCGACGCGGCTCGCGGCTCGACCGCCTCATCGTCATGCTCGGCGTCTTCGGCGTCAGCTCGCCCTCCTTCGTCACAGGCATCTTCCTGCTATACGTCTTCGGCGTCGTCCTCGATCTGTTTCCCACCTTCGGTGCCGGCCGCGGTCTTCTCGATCGGGCTTGGCACCTGACCCTGCCGGCGCTGGCGCTGGCGCTCTCGGTGATGGCGATCGTCGTCAAGATCACGCGAGCCTCCGTCATCGAGGAGCTGGCGAAGGACTATGTCGCCTTCGCCAGAGCGCGCGGGCTGAGTTCGTCCCGCATCCTCTTCGGCTATCTGCTGCGCAATGCGCTCATCCCTGTTGTCACCGCCGCCGGCCTGGTCATCGTCGGTGTCGTCGCCGGCGCCATCTATGTCGAGGTCACCTTTGCGCTGCCCGGCCTCGGAACCCTGATCGTCGACGCCGTCCAGGACCGGGATATCCCGAAGATCCAGGGCACCACGTTGTTCCTGTCGGCGTTCGTCGTTGCCATGCATTTGATCATCGACATCGTCTACGTGCTGATCGATCCCCGCATACGATACGGCAGGGTCGAGGGATGACCGTCCCAATCGAACTGCCGACGCCCTCCGTCGCGCGAAATGCGGCGCCCGATCGACGCGGCACGCCGCTGCTGATCTACGCAGCTGCCTTCATCCTTGCGCTGGTCGCCCTCTGCGCCGCCCTCGGCCCTGCCATCGCGCCGGGCTCGCCCGACACCCAGCGCCTGTTGGTCAGCGATACCCCGCCCACAGCCGAGTTCTGGGCGGGCACCGACCAGCTCGGCCGCGACGTCCTCTCGCGAACGATCGTCGGCGCCCGCACCGCTCTTATCGGCCCGCTCATCGTGGCGGCCGGCGCCTTCACCGTCGCCACGCTGCTCGGCCTGCTCTCCGGCTACCTCGGCGGCATCGTCGACACGGTGACCATGCGCTGGGTCGATTTCATGTTCGCGCTGCCGGGGCCGCTGGTAGCGATCGTCGTCGTCGGCGTGGTCGGCGGTGGCTACTGGACGGCGGTTGCCGTTCTCGTCGTCCTGTTCATTCCTGCCGACACCCGCATCGTGCGCAGCGCCGTGCTAGCGCAGCGGCCGCTGCCCTATATCGAGGCGGCGCGCACCCTCGGCATCTCCAAGGCGCGCATCCTCTTCGTGCACATCCTGCCGAACGTGCTGCCGATCGTCTGCGCCTATGTCGTGCTGGATTTCGCCTTCGCCCTGGTCAATCTCGCCGGCCTCTCGTTTCTCGGCCTCGGCGTGCAGCCCGGCACATCGGATTGGGGCCGCATGCTCTTCGAGAACCGCAATATCCTGTTCTCCAATCCCGTGGCGCTGCTCCTGCCCGCTCTGATGATCATCCTGACGGCCGGCAGCATCAATCTCATCGGCGATTGGGTATATGAGCAGTTCTCGGCGCAATGATCGGCTCAGCGGCCTCGCCCGCCGCCGAGCCTCTACTCGACGTGCGCGGCCTCTCGATCTCCGCCGTCTGCGAGGGCCGGCGCCGCACCATCACCGTCGCCACCGACCTGTGGATCGCGAAGGGTGAAACCGTGGCCATCGTCGGCGAGTCTGGCTCCGGCAAGTCGATGACGGCCAAGGCGATCGTACGGCTGCTGCCGGCCAACGTCTCCGCCCGTGGCGAGATCCGCTTCGCCGGCTCGGATCTCATGACGCTTTCCGAGCGCGAGCTGCGGGAGATTCGCGGTCCCCGCATCTCCCTCATGTTTCAGGATCCCTTCACGATGCTGAACCCGCTGCTGAAATGCGGCGTCCACATCGAGGAAGTGCTGCCGCGGACACCGGAGCTGCGCGCTAGCCGGCAGCGGATGTCAGAGGTGCAGCGCCGCCTGGCCGAAGTCGGCATCACCGACGAGGACGTCGCGCATCGCCTCCCGTTCCAGCTGTCGGGCGGCATGTGCCAGCGCGTCGCGCTGGCCTCGGCCTTGGCCCGCGACCCTGAGCTGCTGATCGCCGACGAGCCCTCGACCGCCCTCGACGTGACGACGCAGGCGGAAATCCTGAAGCTGCTTGGCCGCGTGCAGCGCCGGCGCGACATGAGCCTAATTCTCATCACCCACGATCTCCGCTTGGCCTTCTCCAGCTGCGACCGCATCTACGTGCTCTATGC
>CAYWVA010000256.1:0-4271 GCA_964461545.1 uncultured Rhizobiaceae bacterium
CTAGTGAAGCGCTTCGGGCCTGAGCACAATTTTAGAGTTCCCCAATGCGGCAGTGCGGGGTATCATGCGAGATGTCGCTTGGGGGCGCAAACCCGAGGAGAAATAGATGCCTAAGCTAAGATACCCTGCCGTAATGGCTGGAATGATTGGCGGTGCTATGCTGCTGTTCGGACCTGCCCCGGCATCGGCCACGACCTTGCCCGGCTTTGCGATTGCAGCCCCTGCCCATGTGGGGATTGCCGAAGAGGTCCAGCGTCGTGATCGCGACAGGCGTGCACGGCGGTATGATCGGCGACGGCACGGGGCGCGACATAGGACCCGAAGGCCGGGATTCCACTTTTATTTTGACGGCTATTATTATGCTCATCCGTGGTGGCTTGGCCCCGGGATCGGCATTGGGGTGACCGTGCCAGGTGCTTATGGGATGTCGCCTCATGTGCAGTGGTGCCTGAACCGCTACCGGACCTATGACATCGGGACCGATACCTACGTCCCGCAGATTGGCTTTCGGGCCCGTTGCCGCAGTCCGTATCCGCCGCCTTGGTAATAGTTTCCGTCGCGGGGCGGGAGGGAGTCAGTGCCCATAGCACGGGCCATTCCTCCCCCCTTCGTTCAGCGTGAACACCGTTCCCTCGCGCTAGGACCGGGCGCTCGGGGGGCAAACGGGTTAACTGGTTCCCTGAATCGGCAAACCATGGTGCCAGCGAGCGCCGCTCAGCCTCAATCAGCTGCCAAGCATCGCCCGGATGCTCTTGGGTTGTAAGGCTGCCCATGCTCGTTCAGATGCCCGTGAGCGGCAGGTTCACCTAAGGCTCAACTGATCGGCCTTGAGCCTCCTACACCGCAGAAAGCGAGCCAGGGTGGCAAAGTCGGGCACACCCAGACACCTCAGGGACTTCGCGCCGTGACAGCGCGAGGAGACCCCCCTTGAAAGCGAGGGTAACCGCGTGGGCATTGGTGGTGGCCCTGAGCTTGGAGCGCACCGTCTCCATATGGAAGCTGACTGTGCGCTCGGAGATACCGAGGATCACTCCCGACTCCCAGTAGGTTTTCCCGTCGGCACACCAGCACAGGCACTGAATTTCGCGGTCCGTCAACGACTGTAGGACCGATGACGACTCGACGCGTCTCTGTGTATCGCTGTGAAGCCTGCTTTCAATCCGACACGATTGTGTTTGCCCCGCAGCTGCAACAGTGTGGTTGTGGGTCCGGTAATCAGTGCTCCCCGCCATGAGCGAACCTCCTGCCTGGATCGCCCCCCTCCGTAGGTTCATGGGCAGATGTTAATAATTGGTTAGAGTCGCTAATGACAATTCAGGCGAGAACCCGATACACCGATGCCCTACTGATCTTCAGCCGGTTTGCGATCTTTAGAGCCCCACGCCGAAGGCCGGCCGCTACCATGTCTGGGACACTGAAATTCGCGGCTTCGGGCTGCTGGTGCTGCCGAGCGGCGTCAAGAGCTACGTCTACCAGTACCGCACGCCTGAGGGCACGACGCGCCGCGCCACCATCGGCAAGCATGGTGGGTTGCGGTCAGCACTGCTGTGGGATTAGCTGACCGGTAAATCAGCGCTATACTGCTCAAGCAGGAAAGCGCCCCCCTATTTATCGCCTGCTTAGCACGGTGCTTCGCCCCTTGCTCGCGGCCCGTGCTCCTGGACGGTGAGCGCCTTGCCCGTAGTGCGTCCATGTTGAACGGGATCAGGCTGGAGCGATAACGTCGACGGCAATGATCCGGATGGTGGACGCCGCGCGAATAAGTCATTCGTGCCCAATTATCCGATTCTCTCCCTGCCCAGATATCCGCTTCTACTCCTAAAAAGCAACCGCCGAGTCGATCCAAAGGCCCTATGCATCAGCGAAGCACATGCGCGCAGAAATCTTCCCTGCTGGGCGATATTCGAGGGCGGCTCGCTGAACAGTGATGCAATCAAAGCTTTTCGCGTCGCGGCCTCCTCGAGAATCCGCACTCTGATAAATCGGCGACCGACCTCTGTGACCTCGCACTGACAAACCAACCCGGCCAAGACTGTGCCTGTCACTCGCTGACCGGCTCGCAACTCCGCTGACCTGCCCGAGTGCTCGAACACGATGCCGTTCACCGAAATCTCGATTACCCGCGTGGCGAGCGATGTTCCGTCCCAAGCCAGACACCCAGGTGTGTCGACAGGAAATGCCTGGTCGTCGATCTCCGGCCGCGGCAGCTCGATGCATACCAGCATAGCCACAAAACAGTGTATCAATACCACCACACCCCATCCGACATAGAACCAATCCATCCGATCGTAGTTCACCGACAGGTGGTTGGTCATGATACCGATCACGACCAAGGTGACAATTGCCGCAAACATCAGAAACGGCGCGAAGTAAATCTGGACGTCTGATCGGCTCTCGCCCTTGGCAGTCACCTTGAATGGTTGGCCGAACGGATTGTAAAGTGCACGTACGATGGCCCAGCAAACCGGTACTGCGGTTACCAGGTGGGCGACCGGGGTAAACAGCGGCAGACTGCGTCCCCCCGACACCCATGCATGAAACATCATGCTTCCCCCAAGCGCCGGCAGAGCGATGGTCAAGAATGCCTCAGGCGAAATGATAATCGCAGGTAGGTCGAAGAAATAAAACAAAATCGGTGCAGCCAGCAAACACACGACAAACGGCCGACACAACCAGTACAGAAGGCCATGGAGAAAGTGGGCGCGATCGGTCAGAGAGTAGCCGTCACCACGTAGAGGGCCGTCAGGAAGCAAGGCTATCTGAATGGTGCCGACGGCCCATCGGCACCGTTGCGACGCATAGCTCGACAAACTTTCTGCCGACAGGCCCACGCTAAGGCGCTCGTTGAGCCAGACGGTCTGCAGGCCACGTTGCCGCAGCCGGCAGGTCAAATGCAGGTCCTCGGTAACCGTCGCCTGCGGCATTCCACCGATGGATTCCACTGCATCGCGTCGCACGACGAACGAAGTGCCAACACAAAAGGCGGCATTCCATGCGTCCTTGGAGGGCTGCGTAACATCGAAAAAGATCCGCTGGTCATCAACCCACGACTGCGAGACCATGAGATTATGCTGGATCGGATCCGCATTATAGTAAAACTGCGGTGTCTGGACCAAGCCGATCTTCTCGTCGTCAAAGAGACCGATAGTGCGCCACAGAATGTTCTTATGGGGAGCAAAATCGGCGTCGAGCACAAGCACGAAGGGGGCGTTGGTAACTCGTGCGGAATGCTCCAATCCGTTCTGCAGGTTACCGGCCTTGGCGCCATCGTTCCGTGGCCGAGGCACATAGTGAACGGCGTTGCTCTCGCAATAGTCGCGCAACCAATCTCGGCAGCCATCGTCGAGGACCCACACCGAGTAGTTGGGATAGTCAATCGCCAAAGCCGCAAGAATGGAGCGTTCCAACACCACAAGGGTCTCATTGTATGTGCAGATCAGGATGTCCACTGCGGGCACCGTTTCGCGCTCCGCGAGTCGCGCGGCCGCCGACTCTACCTGAGCCGTCCGATCGGAACGCCGCATGAAAACAATGATCGACATCACGGTATACATGATGACCATCAGTTCGAGCGCAAGATAAACCCGAGGCCACAGCGCATAAGCTGTCCACTCGAAGCTGGGCACGGTGTGCGCGACCCGATAGAAACTGTAGACGACTAGCATAAGCATGACGACGGCGCCAAAAACCAGCCGATCAAGCGTCCTGTGATGGCTTGAGCAAGCAGCGGAAAGCATCAGGAGGGTGCCGATCAGGGCGGCATATAGCGCCGCGTCGCTCAATACTATAAAATCGGGGGACATAGCAGGTCGCTGTATGTAGCGTCAGTACGTTGATCCCTGGCGAACGGATTCCAGCCGGTGGCGGCCAGAACCATCCATGATGTCGCGCCGATGTGAGGCAAGCGGTAATAGACAAAATCCGGCGATTCACTGTCCGGTCCGATGGCAAGCCCGGTCGTGAGACCGTTAACGGAACTGGCAACAATCAGGCCATCTCCCACGCGATAATATGAGATGGCCTCCAGGGACCGCGCCCAACGATCGGTGAAACCGGTTATCTGCATGGCAAGCGCTGCCTGAGCCGTACCCTCCGTCCAGATGCCGTCGCGATCCGTGTCGAAATCGAAGCCGCCATCGACCCGATGGTCCTGTTCGATCCTGTCGAAGATCCGGCCGGCCTTGGGCCGGAACTCCGGGATCGCCAGGAGGGGTAGGACCTGCGCATCGATAGCCGAGGCAGCAAGGTTCAACGTCGTGCCATCATCCAAT
>CAYWVA010000257.1:0-4262 GCA_964461545.1 uncultured Rhizobiaceae bacterium
GCGAGCGGGGTCATGATCACCAGCGGCAACTGCGGATGGCGCGCCTGCAGCGTGATGAGGAATTCGCGCACACGCCGACGCAGTTCTGGCACCTCGCCGGGCACGAGGTCCCGATGGCCAGTGACACCGACCACGAGGGGCACGAGATCCTGAGGAAGGGCAGGCCGGTTAGTCATCCGGCGCATCTTACTGCATTGATGAATCCGGGCATCGAGAGAAAAACGCCCCGGCATGGCCGGGGCGTCTGGATCAGCTCGAAGATTCAGCAGCGCTCAAAATGGCGCTTCACTCCGGATCGCGGCAGTGCACGTCAGGCAACTCGGGGAAGAATTCTCCCGGATTGAACGGATCCTCGTAGATCGCTTCACAGAACTCCGCGTGGGGTTGCCACACGGCCTGTTCGAGGGCCCCCGTCGTCCAGGTGTAGAACGCCATCCAGAGGAAGTTCCTCAGCAGGATGGCATACGAGTCTCCCGGCATGGGATTTGGCTGGGAGCAACCGGGGGTGTCCTGACACTCCAGGTAGGCCTTCTTCGCCCGGAACACGATCAGCGAGCCCTCGTCCACCTTCGCATTGGTCTCGAGGGAATACACCTTCTGGTCGGCCCCCATATTCGGATTGGTGATACTGACGACAAGCGTTTTGAGCTGGTTCGCCAGGGCCGAGTCCGGCAAGGTGCCCAAGGTATCTTTGATCTCGTCGATGGCACGCCGGATGTTGGGGTTGAAGACCTCGTTCCGTCCGAGTTCCAGGTTCCCCGAAAGCTTCCTTGCCTTGTGATTGTCGTCGATGCAGAAGATCATCGGGGAGAAGTGCTGCACGATGATGCGCGACGGGCTCTGGCACGAGAAGGTCGCCGGATAGACCGTGTACACGATCGGATCTTCATTCGCGTCCTGGGCCGGCAAGGAGTTCCCCACACCGTCGGTGCCGGGATGGTAATAGCCCCGCGAGTCGAGCTCCTTGCAGTCTGCCTCGTTGCCCTGCAGGTCTTTTCCTTCCGTCGCCATGATGAATTCGAGCGGGTCGACGAAGAAGTTTCTCAGCCCCACGTCGATGAGGATGAGGTGGGGATGACCGGCATCTGCCCCGAAACGCGGGTCACCCGGATTCGTCGGGAAGCCCCGGCATTCCGGCGGCACCTGGAAACTCAGCCCGTCCAGCTCGAACGGCCGCATGCCATCCGCATCACGGTCTCCATTGTTCTCCTTGTCCCTGAGGAACATCAGCTCCGCCACCACGGATGCATTGGGTGGCTGCGGATTGCGCAACTGCGAAAAATGGAGCTCGGCAAACCCATCGGCGATGGTGCAGCCGGTGGTTTCGTCGGGAATGGTTACCGGTTGGAAGCACTGCGATATGAACGTCACGTCGTCATCACGGTGGATCGCGATGCCCATGGGTGAATTAACGGGCGACTTCAAAGATTGGAGTGAGCTCTGGATGATCCTCAGCTTCCAGTCGCCAGCGGCGACGGGCTCGAGGGGGGCGCGGATATACTGCCCCTGGTTCAGATCCGCGACGATCGCGTAGCGCTCCGGGCCGCGGCTGCCGGCGGCGATGCCCCGCGGATTCTGGAACAGCCCCAGTGCATTACCGAGGGGGGCCTGGCTTGCGTTGAATCCGCCATTGCCGTTGCTGCTGAATCGGAGTTGCCACACCGCGCCACTCGTCAGCGTAACCAGCAGCACCTCGCTATGTTCGCCTCCTGCGGTATCGGGGACGAAGGCCAGGCTGGTGGGCGTGTTCTTGCCGAAGAAGTTCTTGGGCAGCAGCGGAACACCCGGGGCTCCCGTTGATCCGATCTCGGCAGGGTTGACCCGCACGATCATGGGAGGCGACTCGACCAGGACGAGTACCTGGCCTTTCGTCAGGCCACCGCCATCGGTATGCACGTGCTCGGTGTCGGCCAGGCGGGAGGCGGACGTGGGCCTATTGTCTCCGGGATGAGTCCAGGTGAGGCCGTTTCCGCCCCGGACCTTGAATTGCGGCTGCTGGCCGCACGCCTGTGGTTCGACCGCCCAGACACCCGCCCTGCTGTTGCCGGTGCCCGTGCTCACCGCGACAAAGCGATTGTTTTCGCTGTTGGCGGAAAGTCCCGACGGGCGCAACGGACAGGCGTCCTGATTCGGCCCGCCGCAGAGGCGTGTGCCTGTCCTGAGCCCCGCCGTGGCGGGATACAGCAACAAGACGCCGGAATTGGTGTCCGCGGCAATGATGTCCTGCACGCGGTTCCCGCCGCAGGAATTGTCGAAGAAAGCGAAGGAGTTCAGGCCGGTGCGGGCGGACTGGTCCGTCTTCGTGTTGATCTCGACGGCTTCATCCCTGCTATAGTCGAGCCAGTACATTCGCGCATTGGAAGTACTGCCTCCGACCTCGTCGAGGAAATCCGGTATCTCCTGGGCGTTGAGCGGCCCCGCGAACAGGGCCAGCGAAAAAACCACAAAAACCCAGGCGGCGATATTGCGCGCCGCAAACAAGAACCCGCACATATCGCGACCTCCCTCCCACCAGAATGGCTAATGTAAGATAGCACCGTTGCCCAGGTTGTGCCTGATGAGGTGACATAAGTGGGTCGCCGGCAGGGGTCAGCGTGGGGTGGCTGCCGTCAGTTGCTGCCGGAAGCGGGCCGCTTCCCCGGGTCGGTCCCAGTCCTCGTAAAGGCGGATAGTGCGGCGCAGCGCCTGCTGCGCGTAGGCGACGTTGGCCGTTTGTGCGCCGATCGCCTCGAGGCTTGCCAGCAGTTGCGTCTCCGCTTCCGCAAGCCGGCCGTTGGCGTGCAGGCATGCGCCTTCCAGGCTGCGGGCAATGCCCACCCGCAGGTTGCCCTCCCCGAATGTTTCGGAAAGCGCAGCGACGTTGCCAACACCAAGCGGACAACCTTCACCATTGCGGCCCGTCTCCACCAGGTGGTTCGCCAGCGTCACCCGGCTCGCGACCAGGTCCGGGTGGTCCGGGGCCAGCAACTGCTCACGCATGGCAAGCGACTCGCGCAGCGCCGCTTCCGCCTGCTCCGACTGGCCCGCGTAACTGAGCCATTGGCCCAGGTTCACGAGAATGATCGCAGTCTGCGGGTGGTTACCGGGGTGGTGCTGCTGGCGAATCTCGAGCGCTTCGCGCGCCATGGCAATCGCTTCCTGGTCACGGTTCATGGCGTGCAGCAGCGAGGCCAGGTTGTTCATGGCCGCAGTGACTTCGCTGTGCGTCGGCCCCAATACCCGCCGCTGGATCTGGAGCGCCTCCAGAAACATCTGCTCGGCGGCCTCCAGTTCGCCCCGGCGCTGCATCAGCACCGCGATGTTGTTGATGGTGACCGCGATCTCGTTGCTGTCCTCGGGCAGCATGGCACGCTTCATGGCTAGCGACTCGAGGAACAAGTCGGTGGCGTGCTGCAGGTCCCCACGGTGGAAGGCAATGAAGGCCAGGTTGTTGAGATTGCCGGCCACTTGTGGGTGAGGCTCCATGCCGAGCAGCTTGCGCCGCACCACGAGTGCCTCCTCGACGAGTTCTTCCGCCTGTTCGAAGTTGCCCTGGTCGAACTGGTTCATCCCCAGTTCCTGCAGCGTGTAGGCCACATCAACGTGTTGCTCGCCGAATGCCGCGCGGCGGATCTGCAATGCCTGGTTGAGCAGCGTTTCGGCCTCCGAGAACTCGCCCTGCAATCCCTTCAGGTAGGCATATCCGGTGAGCGTCTCGGCCACTGCCGGGTGGCTGGCGCCGTGTACCTGCTGGCCGAGCGTGAGCGCTTCCTGGTAGGCACGCTCCGCCTCGTCGAAGCTGGCCTTGAGCGCCAGCACGTAGCCGAGACTGCTGAGATTGGCGGCGATGTCGGCGTGGGCGTCGGCCGGCAACCGCCGGCGAGTATCGAGCGAGCGGCGCAGCAGGGGCTCGGCATCGTTGAGTGCCCCGAGGCTGGTGTAGACCTTTCCCATGGTTTCCAGCAGCCGCGCCTGGATCTCGGGCTCGTCGCGCAGTTCGAGGTCGATGCGCGTGGCGCCGGCTTGCAGAATCTCCGCTGCGGTGATCTCCCGGCCGCGCGCCTCGGAGGGATCTGAAACCTCGAACAGGCCGACCAGGAAATCGGCGGTACGCTGGGCGGTTACGGACTCCACTTCGGCTCGCACGCGCGCCGCCTCGGCGGCCTGGCGCTGCTGATTGGCAAACACGGCCGCAAGGCTCGCGATGACCGCCAGCCCCGCCACCCCGGCCACCACGCCGCGCTTGATGGTTTGGCGTTTCCGCGCAGCCAGCATCGAGGCCT
>CAYWVA010000258.1:0-4244 GCA_964461545.1 uncultured Rhizobiaceae bacterium
CGCGAACCCGCCCGGCGCAGGCTTTCGGCGATTTCGCCAGCGGCCGGATGTGCCTCCACACCATCAGCCTGGAAAAGCCCCAGATGAGCGCCTATCGCCTGGGCGAAGCGCTCGAGGTCCGCCGGGGGCAGCGGAATGCGCCGGTCGGCCCGCGTGCCGGTCAGGCTCGGGGTCGACTCGATGCTGTAGAGGCGGGGCATGGCGCCTTGCTCTCGTCCGCGCCGGCGGCGTTCCGCAAAGTCGTGGGCATAGCGGATCTGGCCCGGCCCCGCCCCTAGCACATCACCGCCCAGCGTCACGATGACGTCGGCGCGGGTGAGATCATAGACGGCCTCGACCGGCTCGCCGAACGCGGCCACCGCCCCGGCGCGAACCTGATCGTTGGCGACCGCGGCATACTGGTGCCAGCGGGCCCCGGGGAACTCTCGCAGGACGGCTGCGATCAGGCGCCGCAACGACGGCGACGATACCGGTCCGGTCATCAGCGCCAGGCCCTCTGCGCCGGAACGTCTGAGGTCCTCACCAAGGCTGCCAAGAAACGACAGAGCCTCGCCGAGGCTACGCTCTGCGCCCTCGCCGATAGCGATCCAGGAGCGGTCAGGGTCGTACAGCGACAGGATGTCGGCCTGGGCGAATACGTCGGTGCCGCCGAGGCTGGCCGGATGGCGTGGATTGCCTTCGATCTTTATCGGCCGCTCGTCCTGGGTCTTCACCAGCACGCCGCGGCCATAACCGTCGAGGTCGAGCGTCGTGGCATAGGTCAGCGGCTGGTCGGTGGTCTTTCGCCAGTCACCCACGGGCTCGGATAAAAGCGGCGCGACCCCCGGTTCCGCGCATGCGCTCAAGCCGCCGAGCGCCAGCGAAGCAGCGGCCAGTTGGAGCAGGGTACGCCGGTCGGGGCTCGGCCCCGCATGGGCAAGCTCGGGATGCCTTGAAGCGCTCGTTACGCTGCCTTCAACAAGCTCCTCAAGCGTCTGCCAAAGTCTCGGATGAGGTCCGGTCATCGGGGTCATTTGTGGCACGTCGAGCAGTCGGTGAGGCGGCGAAGTTCGGCCGCATCGAGCCTCGGACTCGCGATGGGGTGTCCCTCGCCGTCCCAACCCATGGCAAAGACCTTGGCTTGCGGGCGCAAACGCGGGGCGGGGTCGCGGTGGCAATCGAGGCACCAGGCCATGGACAGCGTCTCGGTCTTGACCGTTTGCGCCATGTGATCGACCCGGCCGTGGCAGGTCTCGCAACCGACGCCCTTCTGGACGTGAATGCCGTGGTGGAAGACAGAGAAGTCGGGCAGCCGGTGGACGCTGTTCCACGGAACGGCCACGTCCAGCGCCATGCTTGTCCGCAGCGGCTCCAGGGTGGCGAGCGCCGCCCAGACCTGGGAATGGCAGGTGAGGCAGCTCTGGGCCGACGGCATTCCCGCCGCTGCGGCGCGCTCCACCGAGCTGTGGCAGTAGCGGCAGTCGATGCCCAGCCCCCCGACATGCAGGTCGTGTCGAAAGGGGATCGGCTGCGCCGCCGGCTGGCCGACACCCCAGGCATGGTCGGAGCGCCAATAAAGCCCGAGCGCGACGAACAGCGCCGCCACCAGGAACGGCAGGCCGACCACCGCGATCCGGAACACGGTGCTGGTCCGCCGTCCAAAGTGCTGCGTCATTCTGCTCGGTCCCCGCTCGCGGTGCCTAACCCTCTGGGGGCATTGCCGGCTTCACCCGGCAATCCAGGGCGGCCGGTTCAGTGCTTTCGCCCCTGGATGCCCGTGTCAAGCAACGGCATGACGGGGATGGTCGTGCGCATGACCATTGGAGACGGCCTCAGGCCGGGCTTTTGGACTCCACCGCCGCTTTGCCGGTTTCCACCGCCGGCTTGCCGGACTCCATGGCCAGCGCCTCCAGCCGGCGCGCCGCGGCGTCAAGGCGCTGGACGACCGTCTCCTCGACCTCCTGGCCGTGCCTCAGCGCGCCATTGCGCGATGCCTGGAGGGTTTGCCTCTGCTCCTCCAGGTCTTCAATACGCTTCAAGGCCTCCGCCAGCTTGTCGGCGACCACCAGGCCGGCCATGAGCAGGAGGCGGACGTCGCCGACCTGGCCCACCGCCTCCTTGATCCGCTCGACCTCGGAATCGAGCAACTCGCCAAGTTCCTCCAGATGCGGTTCCTCGCCGTCATTGCACTGCATCGTGTAGGGTCGGTTATTCACATTCACGACGACCTGGGCCATGCACTTTGACTCCCGTTATCATCTCAACATCCCCGGAGGTGGCCGACCTCAGCTGCCGAGCACGCCGCGAATCCGGGCCATGGCGGAATCGATACGCTTGGCCGCCTCGTGACTAGCTTTGGCAAGCTCGCTCGCCTTGCCCCTGACCTCATTCAACTCCTGCACCAGGCGGGTGCGATCCTGGCGCAGGGCCTGTGCCTCTCCGGCCAGCTTGCCGAGTGCCGTTTCCTTCTCGTGGTAGCGCATCATCGATGCCTCAAGAGTGCTGAGCGCTGTCTCGAAGCGTCCGAAGGCTTCACCGATCCGCGAATTGTTGAACATTGCTCGCCCTTCAATTTCTCGGCGAACCGATTGCGCCAGCCCGCCGTCCCCGCTTGCAAGATTAGGCCCGCCCTGCCGCAAGCGTCAACCGCGCGATGCTCTGCGGATGCTCGATGGGAACGTTTGTCGGCCCGTATGCATTGGCATGGCGCCGCCGCCCCGCACGGTTTCGGTGCATCACTGAGGGGTTGCCATTGACAGGTTAGGGTCCGGTGCTATCTGTGGCGCCGGATTTCAGGGCAACAAGCAAAAAGCAAATGACACCAGCGCACCCGGTTGCCGCCCCTGCATTGGAGGGGGGCGGGGCTGCCGAAATCGACCTCGACAAGCACCGCAACATGGCCAACGCCCTTCGTGCGCTCGCCATGGATGCCGTCGAAGCGGCCCAGTCGGGCCATCCCGGAATGCCGATGGGGATGGCCGACGTGGCGACCGTGCTGTTCTCGCGCTTCCTCAAGTTCGATCCCCGGGTCCCGGAGTGGCCGGACCGCGATCGCTTCGTGCTGTCGGCCGGCCACGGCTCGATGCTGCTCTACGGCCTGCTCTATCTCCTCGGATACGAAGACATGACCATTGAGGAGATCAGGAATTTCCGCCAGCTCGGCTCGCGCACCCCCGGCCACCCGGAACACGGCCATGCCGCAGGCGTCGAGACGACCACCGGCCCGCTGGGCCAGGGGCTTGCCAACGCCGTGGGGATGGCGATTGCCGAGCGCCATCTCGCGGCGCGCTTCGGCGAGGCGCTGGTCGATCACCGTACCTACGCCGTGGTCGGCGACGGCTGCCTTATGGAGGGGATCTCGCATGAGGCGATCGCCCTTGCCGGACACTTGCGCCTCGCCAGGCTCATCGTCCTGTTCGATGACAACTCGGTCACCATCGATGGCCCGCTGAGCCTTTCCGACTCCACCAATCAGCTCGCCCGATTTGCGGCAAGCGGCTGGAACGTGACCGCCATCGACGGCCATGACCCCAGCGCCATAGCCGAAGCCCTCGAGGCCTCCCAGACGGCCGATCGGCCGAGTTTCATCGCCTGCAAGACGATCATCGGTTACGGCGCCCCCAACAAGCAGGGCGGCGCCGGCGTCCATGGCTCGCCGCTCGGGGCCGACGAGGTAGCCGCCGCCCGCCGTGAGCTCGGCTGGGGACACGAACCTTTCGACATCCCGGCCGACATCCGTGATGCGTGGCGCATCGTGGGCTTGAGCGGCTGCCGTGAGCGCCGCCACTGGGAGAGCCGGCTGGCCGCGGCCGATCCGGAACTGAGGGCGGAGTTCGAGCGGCGCATGACCGGCGATTTGCCGGAGAAGCTGGTCGAGGTGGTGCGCAGCTACAAGCAGGTGCTGTGTCAGCAGCCCCTTTCCATGGCTACCCGGAGCGCCTCGCAGAACGTGCTTGAGATCATCAATGCGGTGGTGCCGGAGACCATCGGCGGCTCGGCCGACCTCACCCCGTCCAACAACACCAAGACCAAGGAGTTTCAGGCCATGGCGCCGGGCTCCTATGGCGGGCGCTATATCCACTACGGCATCCGCGAGCACGCCATGGCGGCAGCCATGAACGGCATGGCGGTGCACCGCGGCGTCATTGCATATGGCGGAACGTTCCTTGCCTTCAGCGATTACTGCCGACCGAGCATAAGGCTGGCCGCCCTCATGGGGGTGCGGGTCGTGTTCGTGATGACGCACGATTCCATCGGCCTGGGCG
>CAYWVA010000259.1:0-4244 GCA_964461545.1 uncultured Rhizobiaceae bacterium
AGGAAAAGATGACGTTCCTGCAGCCCGAGGGCGAGGTCGTGTCGGGCATCCGCGCCGTCAATGCCTTCGGCCATTCCCCCGGCCAGCTGGCTTTTCACGTCGAAAGCGGCGGCGAACGGGTGCTGCTGTGGGCCGATGTGGCCAACCATTACATCCTTGCGGTGCACAAGCCGGAATGGCACCTGTCCTTCGATCATGACAAGGAGGCCGCCGTTACCACCCGCCAGCGCATCTTCGACATGGTTGCAACCGACAAGATCCCGGCGATCGGCTACCATATGCCGTTCCCGGCCGTGGGCTATCTCGACACTTATGACGGCGGCTATCGCTGGGTGCCGGCGAGCTACCAGCTGCATCTTTAGGACGATCGCGGGGACGGGGCAGTCCCCCGAGGCTGCCTAATCCCGCAACAGCTCGTTGATGCTGGTCTTGGCGCGGGTTCTTTCGTCCACCCGCTTGACGATCACCGCGCAATAAAGTCCGGGGCCGGGCTCGCCGTTCGGCAGCGGCTTGCCCGGCAGGTTTCCCGGGACCACCACCGAGTAGGGCGGCACCCGGCCGGTGAACACCTCACCGGTCGCCCGGTCGACGATCTTGGTGGAGGCCCCGAGATAGACCCCCATGGACAACACCGCGCCCTCGCCGACGACGACGCCTTCGGCCACCTCGGCGCGGGCGCCGATGAAGCAGTTGTCCTCGATGATCACCGGGCCGGCCTGCAGCGGCTCGAGCACTCCGCCGATCCCCGCGCCACCGGAAATGTGGCAGTTTTTGCCGATCTGGGCGCATGAGCCGACGGTCGCCCAGGTGTCGATCATGGTGCCGGCATCCACGTAAGCGCCGAGATTGACAAAGCACGGCATGAGGATGACGCCCGGCGCGATATAGGCGGAACGGCGCACCACCGAGGTCGGCACCGCCCGGAAACCGGCGGAGCGGAAGCGCTCGGCGTCCCAGCCGGCGAACTTCGACGGCACCTTGTCCCACCACCCGGCCCCGCCGGGCCCGCCCGAAATGACCTCCATGTCGTTGAGCCGGAACGACAGCAGCACCGCTTTCTTCAGCCAGTCGTTGACGAACCACTCGCTGCCGCGGCGCTTTTCCGCCACCCGGGCCTCGCCCCGGTCCAACCGATCGAGCGTCGCCTCGACCGCGTCGCGCACCTCGCCGTCGGTCTTTATGGTGATGGTGTCGCGGGCCTCGAAGGCGCGCTCGATGATGCCGCGGAGCTGGTTTTCGTCCATCGCGTGATCCTCGAATATCAGGCGGTGCGCGACACCGCCCCGCCGGACTCGGCCAGGATCGCCTGGAGGAAGCCCGCCAGATCGGAGGTGCGATGGTGCACATGGTCGTGGCCGCCGGCATCCTGGTTGTTCATGATTTCGGCGTCCTCGTTGCCGGGATGGATGACCAGCACCGTGGTCATGCCGAGCCGGTGCGGCACCTCGAGGTTGCGGGCGATATCCTCAAACATCGCCGCGCGCGCCGCCTCCACGGCATGATCGCGCAGGAACTTCTGATACGGCCCCAGCGCCGGCTTGGGGATGTAATCGGCATGCACGATGTCGAAGATGCCGCTGAAGTGGCCGCCGAGCCCAAGGCGTGCCAGCACCTTGTCGGCATGGGCCACCGTGCCGTTGGTGAACACCAGCTTGCGGCCGGGCAGCGCCTGCAGGGCGGCGGCCAGCGCAGCGTCGGCGGGAATTGGCGAATGGTCGATGTCGTGCACGAAGTCGAGGAACTCGTCCGGATCGATGCCGTGCACCGTCATCAGGCCGCGCAGCGTCGTTCCGTGCTCATAGAAGAACTGCTTCTGGATGCGCTTGGCCTCCACCCGGTCGACCTTCAAAAGTTGCGATATGAAAGTCCCCATGCGCACATCGATCTGGTCGAACAGCCGGCAGCTCGAGGGATAAAGCGTATTGTCGAGATCGAACACCCAGGTTTCGACGTGATCAAAGGCCCGGCTGGGACTCCTCATGGCGCGATCCTGCTGATGCGGGTTCCCACGCCATGGGGAGTAAGCAGCTCCAAAAGGACGCAGTGCGGCACCCGCCCGTCGAGGATGATGACGCCTTCGACCCCGCCGGCGACCACCGCGGCGCAGCTCTCGAGTTTGGGGATCATGCCGCCAGAGATGATGCCCTTGGACGCCAGGCGGGCAATGTCATCGAGCTGCAGCTCCTCGATGAGGCCGCCTTGCTCGTCGAGGACTCCCTGGACATCGGTGAGCAGCAGCAGGCGCTTGGCCTTGACTGCCACGGCAATGGCCCCGGCAAAGGTGTCGGCGTTGATGTTGTAGGTGTCGCCCGTCGCCGACACCCCGATCGGCGCCACCACCGGGATGGATTCGCTGCGCAGAATGGTTTCGAGCACCTGCGGATCGATGCGCTCAGGCTCGCCGACGAAGCCGAGATCGATCACCCGCTCGATATTGGAGTCGGGATCGCGCCGCGTGCGGGTGAGCTTGCGGGCCAGGCACAGATTGCCGTCCTTGCCGGAGATGCCGACAGCGCGGCCGCCGGCCCGCTGGATGTCGGCCACCACATTCTTGTTGATGGAGCCGGCGAGCACCATCTCGACCACTTCGACGGTCGCCTTGTCGGTGACCCTGAAGCCGTCCTCGAACGATGTGGTGATCTGCAGGCGCTCGAGCATGCGGCCGATCTGCGGCCCGCCGCCGTGGACCACGATCGGGTTGATGCCCGACAGCTTGAGCTGCACGATATCGGAGGCGAACTGGCGCGACAGCTCGGCATCGCCCATGGCATGGCCGCCATACTTCACCACCACCGTCTCGCCGGTGTAGCGCTGCATGAAGGGCAGCGCTTCGGAGAGGATTCGCGCAACGTCTTGGCGGGTTGCAGGGTCGGCCAAGTCGGGGCTGGCGTCGTTCATGGGCGGGGCGGCTGTGGGGAGCGATGTCACCTGGGCCTTATAGCCGAATTTCCGCCACCGCCAAGTCCTGCCTGGCGCGGGCCTCGGGCCGCCCCCGCCCTCGTCTCGGCGGCCTTCGGTGCTATATACCGGGGACCGACGCGGAATCAGGATTGAACATGGCGATCAAACCGATCGATCTCGCCGATTTCGGCGACGAGCCGTCCGAGCCGCCGCGCACCGCCGGACCGGGCATCGCGGCCCGCGCCCTGGCCGGCGCGCCGGCACCCTATCTTGCCGCCCTCAATGCCGAGCAGCGCCACGCCGTTGAGGCCCTCGATGGGCCGCTTTTGGTGCTCGCCGGCGCCGGGACCGGCAAGACCAGAGTGCTGACCACCCGGCTCGCCCATATCCTTGCCGCCGGAAAGGCCTGGCCGTCGCAGGTTCTCGCCGTCACCTTCACCAACAAGGCGGCGCGCGAGATGAAGGACCGCATCGCCACGCTGATCGGCGGGGTGGTGGAAGGCATGCCGTGGCTCGGCACCTTCCATTCCATCGGCGTCAAGCTGCTGCGCCGCCATGGCGAGCTGGTCGGCCTCAACGCCGATTTCACCATTCTCGACACCGACGACCAGCTCCGCCTGCTGAAGCAGCTTCTGGCCGCCGAGCGCATCGACGACAAGCGCTGGCCGGCGCGCCAGCTTGCCGCCCTGATCGACGGCTGGAAGAACCGCGGGCTCACCCCCTCCAAGGTGCCGGCCGGGGAGGCCCACGCCTTTGCCAACGGCAAGGCGCGCGAGCTCTACGGCGCCTATCAGGCCCGGCTGAAGACCCTCAATGCCGCCGATTTCGGCGACCTGCTGCTTGAACCCTTGCGCCTGTTTCAAGACAACGCCGAGGTGCTCGCCGCCTACCAGAGCCGCTTCAAATACATGCTGGTCGACGAATATCAGGACACCAACGTCGCGCAATACCTGCTGCTGCGCCTGCTCGCCCAGGGGCACCGCAACATCTGCTGTGTCGGCGACGACGATCAGTCGATCTATGGCTGGCGCGGGGCCGAAGTCGACAACATTTTGCGCTTCGAGAAGGACTTTCCCGGCGCCCGCGTCATCCGCCTGGAGCGCAACTACCGCTCCACCCCGCATATCCTGGCAGCCGCGTCCGGGCTCATCGCCAACAACCAGGGCCGGTTAGGCAAGACGCTCAGGACCCATCTGGAGGAGGGCGAAAAGATCACCGTGCGCGGCCACTGGGACGGCGAGGAGGAAGCCCGCGCCATCGGCGAGGACATCGAGCGCCTGCAGCGCGGCAACGAGCCTTTGAACGGCATCGCCATTCTGGTCAGGGCCTCCTTCCAGATGCGC
>CAYWVA010000260.1:0-4225 GCA_964461545.1 uncultured Rhizobiaceae bacterium
GTGGAGGCGCTTGGCGACATGCCGCAGAAGAAGAAGTCTTCGGTGCCCGGCTCACCGATTGGCCAGCGGCAGGTCTTTTCCGACAGCATCAGAAGGTTCACCCGCTCGCCTTTGGGGATGTCCACCAGGCGGATCGGCTCGGGCTCGGGTTCGACCACCCGCTCCTGGCAGATCTGGGGTTTCAGTGCGGTGGCACCGGCGGGCGGCAGCAGTCTGGTGCGGCCGGGATGGCTCGGTTGACGCGGCCGCCGGGGCCGCGGACTGGTCGCCCGGTTCGGGTTGGCGCGGCCGCTGAGACCAAGCCGGTGGACCTTGCCGATGACGGCATTGCGCGAGATGCCGGCGCCGAGGCGGCCGGCAATGGTGGAGGCGCTCAAGCCATCGCTCCACATCTGCTTGAGCAGTTCGACGCGCTCCGCCGTCCACGTCTGGTTCGGAGCCTGTTGGTCCTGATGCATTGCCGATTCCCCCGGAATCCCACCTTGTTCACCGGAGTGCTGTCCCCGGCGCTCTGCCTATCCAACGCTGTACTGAAACGGACTATATGTCGTAGCCTCTAAGCCGGAACGCTACTACATACGGTGGGCCTCGGCAAGAATCACCCCAAGTTTTCCCCAGTTTCCGCCGACTGCGACAGAGGCTAACGAGACGTTAACAGGGCGGAGAATCGGCCGTCGATGCGGCGTTCTGACTCAGTGAACAGCCAGAACCCGGATCACAGCGTCGACAGGAAGGCCGCGATCGCCGCAATCGTGGGGCCCGGCTGGTCGCGATGGGGCGAATGGCGACAGTCTGGCAGGACCACAGTGGTGACCGGCGCGGCAATGGCTGATTGGGCCGCTTCGATCTGGGCCAGGGTGCCATACTCGTCGTCGGCACCCTGGATGAGGAGCGTCGGCACCTGGATATGGGGCAACGCGGCCTGGATGTCCCAGCCGCGAAAGGCGGGATCAAGCCAGATGCGATTCCAGCCCCAGAAGGCGCCGTCGACATTGGTGCCGTGGTGGCGCTCGAGCCGGCGCCGGAGGTCACCGGACTCATAGGCCAGGCGGGCCTGCTCGATGCTGGCCACCGAAACGTCCTCGACAAAGAAGTGCGGCGCCATGAGCACCAGGCCGCGCAAAGCCGGGCCGGAACACTCCCCGGCATGGATTGCGGCGATCGATGCCCCGTCGCTGTGGCCGATCAGAACCATGTCCGCGACGCCGGTCGCCTGCAGAACAGGCGGCAGCCAGTGGCGCGCCTCATCGTGCATATAGCTGACGGGCCATGGCGCAGGAGCGGGCGATGAGCCGCCATAGCCGCGCCGCGACCAGGCGAAGACGGCGCACCCAGTTGCGGCGTTGAGCCGGTCGGGGAAGTCGCGCCACATGGATACGCAGCCAAGGCCCTCATGCAGCAGCACAAGCCCGGGACCGCCCGCCTGCCGGGCGGGCCACAGGCGGTATTCCAGCTGCGCCCCGGCGATGTCAAGCAGGCCTTCGGGCGGCAAAGGTCAATCCCTGAGCTTGAAGCGCTGGATCTTGCCGGTGGCGGTCTTGGGCAGGGTCTCGACGAACTCCACCCAGCGGGGATATTTCCATTGCCCGATGCTGGCCTTGACATGCTCCTTGAGCACCGGGACAAGCCCTTCCGTGGAATGGCCGGGCTTGAGCACCACGAAGGCCTTGGGCTTGAGCAGCTGGTCGCCGTCGGCCTGGGGCACCACCGCGGCCTCGAGCACCGCGGGATGGCTGATCAGCGCCGCCTCGACTTCGAAGGGCGACACCCAGATGCCCGACACCTTGAACATGTCGTCGGTGCGCCCGCAGATGCGATAATAGCCGTCGGCGTCGCGCACGAACTTGTCGCCGGTGCGGGTCCAGCGGCCCTCAAAGGTGGCGCGCGACTTGCCGCGCTGGTGCCAGTAGCCGTCGGCGGCCGACTCGCCTTCGACCAGCATCTCGCCGATCTCGTCTGCTCCCACCTCGTGCCCGGATTCCTCGACGAGCCGCACGGCATAGCCCGGCACCGCCCTGCCGCAGGTGCCGTAGCGGATATCGTCGGGGTGGTTGGAGAGATAGATGTGCAGCATCTCGGTCGAACCGACGCCGTCGAGAATGTCGACGCCAAACCGGCGCTTCCAGGTGCGGCCGACGTCCGCCGGCAGCGCTTCTCCGGCCGAGACGCACAGGCGCAAGCGGCTCGAGCCAGTCTCGGGCGAGCACTCAGGATCGGCCAGCATGGCGGCATAAAGGGTCGGCACGCCAAAGAATAAAGTCGGCTCGTGCTGCTTGAGCAGGGCAAAGACCGCCCGCGGCGTCGGCCTGTCGGCGAGCAGGACCGTGGTGGCGCCGACCGACATGGGAAAGGTCATGGAATTTCCGAGTCCATAGGCAAAGAACAGTTTGGCGGCCGACAGGACCACGTCGTCGGGCCGGATGCCGAGCACCTGACGGCCGTAGGTTTCGGCCGTGACCATCAAACTGGAATGGACGTGGCGCACACCCTTGGGATTGCCGGTGGAGCCGGAGGAGTAGAGCCAGAACGCGACCTCGTCGGCACAGGTGTCGGCGGTTTCGAACTCAGCGCTTGCCTGGGACACAAGATCGCTGAAGGCCGGTTGTCCCGCCGCCGGCTCGCCAGATACAACGATATGCCGGAGATGCGGCAGCCGGTCCAGGCACGGCTCGATGGCCGACAGCAGCGGACGCGAAACGAACACCGCCTGGGCACGTGAGTCTGCAAGCATGTATTCGTATTGCGGGGTGCTCAGCAGCGTATTGATGGCGACCGGTACCACGCCGGCCCTGAGCGCGCCCCAAAAGGCGATCGGCCAGTCCACCGTATCGAGCATGAGCAGCGCGATGCGCGCTTCGGGGGGCACGTCGAGACCAATAAGAACATTGGCCATCTGGCGTGTCGCGCTGGCCAGTTCGCCATAGCTGACAGTGTGGTGGGCATCGATGAAAGCCGGCTTGTGGCCCAGCCCGCTCTCGACATGGCGATCAATGAAGTCCCGGGCGGCGTTGTACTGGCGCGGAAATTCCATGGCGCTCCCCGAGGTGAATTCCGGTCGATCCGGAGTTCATGCCACAGTGCGGCTGCAGCCGCAATTACGCCGCTTCGGCGAAGGAGGCGCCTGTAACGCGCTCGACGGCCCGCCTCAACACCTCGATGCCGGCGCCGGGACGATGCGCGGTCTCAGACAGATGGCGCCGGAAAGACCGGGCGCCGGGCTGGCCGTTGAACAGCCCGAGCACATGGCGGGTCATGGCCGTCAGGGGCACACCTCGGGCAAGCATGCGCTCCACATAGGCGAGATAGTCTTCGATCGCTTGGCTGCGACTTTCGACCGGATTGGGGACGCCGAACAACCGCCGGTCCACATCGGCCAGCACCCAGGGATTGTGATAGGCCGTGCGGCCGATCATGGCGCCGTCCACCTGATCGAGATGAGCCTCTGCCTGGTCGAGATCGGCGATGCCGCCGTTGATAACGATCTCAAGTTCCGGCCGGTCGGCTTTTAGCCGCTGGACACGACCGTAATTGAGCGGCGGCACGTCGCGATTCTGCTTGGGTGACAGCCCTTGCAGCCAGGCCTTGCGGGCATGCACGATGAACGTCCGGCACCCCGCCGCGGAGACCTCGGCAACAAAGCGGTCGAGTGCCTCATCCTCGTCCTGATCATCGATGGCGATGCGGCACTTGACCGTGACCGGCAGCGAAACCGCCTCCTGCATGGCGCTGAAGCATCGCGCTACCAGCCTGGGCTCGGCCATCAGGCAGGCCCCGAAGCGGCCCGATTGCACCCGATCGGACGGGCAGCCGCAGTTGAGATTGATTTCGTCGTAGCCGAATGCTTCGCCGTAGCGGGCAGCCCGGGCGAGGTCGCCCGGGTCGGAGCCGCCGAGTTGCAGGGCAAGCGGGCCTTCCGCCGGGTCGAAGCCAATCAGGCGCTGGCGATCGCCGTGAATGACCGCCGCGGCAGTCACCATCTCGGTGTAGAGCATCGCCCGGCGCGTCAGGATGCGGTGAAAGAACCGGCAATGCCGATCGGTCCACTCCATCATCGGAGCCACGCAGATGCGATGGGAAATGACCTTGCCCGTGTTCGATGACATGGGCTTCAGTTGGCATGCCGGGGCGCTTACCGCAAGGCCTTGCGGAATTCGTGGACGGGCGGCGTTGATGGTCTAAGCAGACCCGCCGCCATGGCCCTGGCGACTGCGTGCGCGTTGCTGGC
>CAYWVA010000261.1:0-4213 GCA_964461545.1 uncultured Rhizobiaceae bacterium
GCCTGCGATTTTCTCGCCATGTCGGGCGGCTGGAACCCGGCGGTGCATCTGGCCTGCCACAAAGGCAGGAAGCCGTCGTGGGACGACAAGCTCGCCTGCTTTTTGCCGCCCGAGACCGGTCCGGAACTGCGCCCGGTTGGCGCTGCGGCCGGCCGATTCGGCTTGAGCGACTGTTTGAAGGACGGCGCCGAAACCGGCGCCAGGGCCGCGGCCGAATGCGGCTTCGAGGCCACGGCGCCCGCCGTCCCCAAGGTGGCGGATGAGCGCCCCTTTGCGATTACGCCGCTGTGGTGGGTGAAGGGCTCGAAGGGCAAGGCGTTCGTCGACTTGCAAAACGATGTCACCGCCAAGGATGTGCCGCTGGCAGCCAGGGAAGGCTACAGCGATATCGAGCTCACCAAACGCTACACCACGCTCGGCATGGCAACCGACCAGGGCAAGCTCTCCAACGTCAACGGCCTGGCCATTCTCGCCGAGGCGACCAACCGGACCATTGCGCAGGTCGGCATCACCACGTTTCGCCCGTTCTACACGCCGGTGTCGTTCGGGGCGCTGGCTGGGCCGTACCGGGGACACCACTTCCAGCCCGCCCGCCGCACGCCGCTGCACGGCTGGGCCGAGGAGCTCGGCGCGGTGTTCGTCGAGACCGGCCTGTGGTACCGCACGCAATGGTTTCCGCAAGCCGGCGAGACCGACTGGATTGAGAGCGTCAGCCGCGAAGTCAGGACGGTACGCCAGCGGGTAGGCGTGTGCGACGTCTCCACGTTGGGCAAGATCGACATCCAGGGCGCCGATGCGGCCGAGCTTCTCAACCGGCTCTATTGCAACGGCTTCGCCAAGCTGCCGGTGGGCAAGGCGCGCTACGGCCTGATGCTGCGCGAGGACGGCATCGTGTTCGACGACGGGACCACCAGCCGGTTGGCCGACGAGCATTTCATCATGACCACCACCACCGCCAATGCGGCGCGCGTCATGTCGCATATCGAGTTCTGCCACCAGGTGCTGTGGCCGGAGCTTGACGTGCAATACGCCTCCGTCACCGAGCAGTGGGCGCAGGTTGCAGTCGCCGGGCCGATGGCGCGGGCGACGCTTCAAAAGATCCTTGCCGAGGACATTTCCGATGCTGCCTTCGGCTATCTCGCGGCGGGACCGGTGACGGTGCTGGACGCCATCAAGGGGCGGCTGTTTCGCATCTCGTTTTCGGGCGAGCTTGCCTATGAGCTGTCGGTGCCGGCCGACTATGGCGAGGCGGTCGTGCGCTCGATCATGCATGCCGGGGTCGAGTTCGGCATCGAGCCCTACGGCGTCGAGGCGCTGTCGGTCATGCGCATCGAAAAAGGCCATGTGGCGGGCTCGGAGCTCAACGGCACCACCACGGCCTACGACCTTGGGCTGGGGCGCATGATGTCGACGGCCAAGGATTATATCGGCCGCGTCATGGCCGGCCGCGAAGCCTTCCACCGGCCGGATCGCCAGCAGTTCGTGGGCCTGAGGCCACTCGACGCCAGCGACCGCATCCGGGCCGGCTCGCACCTGCTGACCAGAGGCGCCGCCCCGTCAATGGACGACGACCAGGGCTACGTCACCTCGGTCGCCTATTCGCCGATGCTCGAGCAGTGGATCGGCCTGGCGCTGCTCAAGGGCGGCAGTCAGCGCCACGGCGAGACGGTGCTGGTGTGGAACGGCTTGAGCGACGTCCACATGCTGGCCGAGGTGGTCGATCCCTGCTTCTACGACAAGGAGCACAAGAAGCTTCATGGGTAAGCTCAAGAATCTATTGCGCGTCATGTCCCCCCTCCCCCAACCCCTCCCCATCAGGGGGAGGGGAGCAGGTGCAGCCACGGCCACAGCTCCCTCCCCCCTTGAGGGGGAGGGTCGGGGTGGGGGGTCTTCAATACCGAGCACGGCCGCCCCGTTCACCCGCCGCTCGGCCCTCGACCGGACTTTGCGCCACGGCCGTCACGGCGCCGGCCGGCCGGGGGCCCCGGGCGTGGTGCTGGCCCAGCGCCATCCCGTCTCCATCGTCACGGTCGTTGCGCGCAAAGGTAAGGCGTCCGACCTGACGCAGGCGATGGCCACCCATTTCGGCCTCCCCTGCCCGCCGCCCGGCGAGTCTCGGTCCAGCGGCGACCTGGCGCTGCACTGGTGCGGCTTCGAGCAATGGTATGCCGTGGCCGACGGCTTCGCCGAGGGGGCCCTTTACGAAGCGCTGCGCGATCGCCTCTCCGGGCTGGCCTCGGTCTGCGACCAGAGCCACGGCCGGGTGATCATTCATATCGAGGGACCGAATTCGCGTGACGTGCTGGCCAAGGGCACGCCCGTCGATTTCCACCCGCGCGCCTTTGGGCCGGGTCGCTCGGCCGTCACCCAGATGGCCCATTTTGGCGTCCATATCGCGCAAGTGGGTCCGGAGGCGTTCGAGCTATCGCTGTTCCGCGGCTTTGCGGAGAGCTTCTGGGAGTGGCTCGGCGAGATGTCGGGCGAGTTCGGTTACGAAGTGCGATGACGCCGAGGCGGTCTATCTCCGGAAATGCCTGTTCCTACCGGGTCCCCCGGTCTCATAGGCAATTACAGCCGCGACAGGGCCGAATCGAGCCAGCCCAGAAAGCCGCCCTCAGGCTGAGCGGTGTCAAGCTCTGCCGGCGCTCCGCCGCAGCCCGCCTTGTCGCGGCGCGGCCTTGGCGGCAGGTATTTGTTGGTCGGCCGGTAGCCCATCTCCGGCATGAGATCCACACCCTCACGCTCTGCCACCAGACGCGATACGGATGAGTTGGGATCACCGAGATCGCCGAAATGACGGGCATGCACCGGACAGGCGGCTACGCAGGCCGGCTCTCGCTCCTCGACGGGAAGGTTTTCGTTGTAGATGCGGTCGATACACAGGGTGCATTTCTTCATCACCCCGCCCACCACATCGAGCTCGCGCGCCCCATACGGGCAGGCCCAGGCGCACAGGCCGCAGCCGATGCACAGCTCCTCGTCGACAAGGACGATCCCATCCTCGGCCCGCTTGTACGAGGCTCCCGTCGGGCACACGGTGACGCAGTCGGGCTCGGCGCAGTGCAGGCACGAGCGTGGGAAGTGCACGGTGCGCGATGCCGTGCCGTCGTCCACCTCGTAGGTGTGGACACGATTGAGCCAGGCGCCCGACGGGTTTGGCCCGTAAGGGTCGATGTCCGACAGCGGGGCATGATAGCCGCCGGTGTTCCACTCCTTGCAGCTCACCACGCAAGCGTGGCAGCCGACGCAGGTGTCGAGGTCGATGACGAGACCGAGTCTCGTCTGGGAGGGATGGCTCGGCAGGCTGGTCATCGCCCGTCACCGGTATGCTTGTGGAACTCGCGCCCGAAGCGCAGATGGGGCGGTCGCGAAGGACTCCCCGGAACGGGATGGAGCGTGGGAAAGACCGGCTGGGAAACCTCGCGGCCGGGCTGGTCCGCTTTTTCGATTCGCAGCCGCAAGTCGAACCACGCCGCCTGGCCCGTTACCGGGTCGGAGTTGGAATAGCGGTAGCCGCCGCGATCGGGTAGAAGCTCGTCGATCAGGTGGTTGAGCAGAAAGCCGCGGGTGGCTTCCGGGGCCGCCGGGTCGAGGCCCCAGGCGCCGGCACGCTTGCCGATGGCGTTCCAGGTCCAAACGGTTGAGCTGTTGAGGCCCGACATGATTGCCGCCTGGCAGTGCACCCGGCCGGTGCGGCTCGCGAGCCAGACCCAGTCGCCCTCCTCTACGCCGGCTTCGGCGGCCACATTGGCAGGGATATACAGCCGATTGAAGCTGTGGATCTGTCGCAGCCAGGCATTCTGCGAGCCCCAGCTGTGATACATGGCCATCGGCCGCTGGGTCACTGCGTGCAGCGGAAATCCTGCAGCATCCGCGTCGGCGTCTTCGAACGGCGCATACCATATCGGCAGCGGGTCGAAGAAGCGGTCGATGCGCGCCACATGCTCGGCCGGCGGACGGGCCATGCCGTGTCCGCGCGCCGCCAGGCGGAATTTCTGCAGCGGCTCGCAATACAGTTGCAGGATGACCGGGTCCGGACGGTCGATCAGGCCGAGCCGCGCCGCCGTGTCGAGATAGGCCTTGTTGGCGTGTTTGTAATAGCGCTCCTCCGGCTTGAACTCATAGCGCCAGAAGCACTCGTTTTCGACATAGCGCGCCAGCTGGTCCGGGTTGGGCGCGCCGGTGCCGTCGGCCTCGCCGGCCGTGCCCCGCC
>CAYWVA010000262.1:0-4203 GCA_964461545.1 uncultured Rhizobiaceae bacterium
ATCCGGCCGCAGTGGTCTACGACGCCTTCGAGGCGGCGCGCGCGCGCGGCATCGACGTTCTGCTTGCAGACACTGCGGGCCGATTGCATACCCAGGAAAACCTCATGGACGAGCTGCGCAAGGTGAAGCGCGTCCTCGGTCGGCTGGATGCGAGCGCGCCGCACGAAGTGTTGCTGGTCCTGGACGGCGGCAGCGGCCAGAATGCGCTCCTGCAGGCGCGGCGCTTCAACGAGGCCATCGGCCTGAGCGGCATCGCCATTACCAAGCTGGACGGCACGGCCAAGGGCGGCATCGTGCTTGCCATTGCCCGCGAGCTTGCGGTCCCGCTGCGTTACATCGGCATCGGCGAGAGCATCGACGACCTTGCGCCGTTCGAGGCGGGGCCGTTCGTGGACGCACTGCTCGCTGAAACAGCGCCCGGCAGGTCCCGGTGAGGCGGTGATCCGGTTCGAACAGGTCAGCAAGCGTTATCCGGGCGCGCGAGATGCGCTGCGAGACTTGAGTTTTCGCATCCAGACGGGTGAGATGGCCTTCCTGACCGGCCGGTCCGGCGCCGGCAAGAGCACGCTGCTGAAACTGATTTCCTGCATCGAGCGGCCCACGCGGGGGCAGGTTCTGATCGACGGCCGCAACACGGCCGGGATATCCCGTCGCCGGGTGCCGGCATTCCGGCGCGGTATAGGCATGGTGTTCCAGGACCACAAGCTGCTCGGCGATCGGACTGTGTTCGACAACGTCGCGCTGCCACTGGTCATCGCCGGGACCGGCAGCCGCGAGACGGGGCGGCGTGTGCGTGCGGCCCTCGACCAGGTCGGACTGCTGGGCAAGGAGCACCTGCCACCGATCATGCTCTCGACCGGCGAACAGCAGCGCGTCGGCATTGCCCGCGCCATTGCAGCTCGGCCGCCACTGCTCATTGCGGATGAGCCGACCGGCAACCTGGACCCGGAGCTGTCTCTGGAGATCATGTACCTGTTCGCGCGCCTCAACCGCGTCGGCGTCACGGTCCTCGTGGCCAGTCATGACCTGGCGCTACTCGAGCGACTTGGATATCGGCGCATTGCGCTCGGTGACGGCCGCCTGGTCGAGGACAGGGACCATGCGTTCCCCGGCGCCCCTGCGTAGCTTCTTCGGCCCGATCCGAAGCTGGCTGAGGCTGCATGCCCAGACGCTGGTCGGCTCGCTCGGCCGCCTCGCCGGCCAGCCCGCGGCCACCGCGATGACCATAACCGTGATCGGGATTGCCCTCGCCCTGCCCGCCAGCCTGCACTTGCTCGTGGCGAACCTGCAGGATCTGTCCGGCCACTGGGACGACAGCGTCGAACTTTCTCTCTACCTGGAACTGGACCAGCCCGTGTCGCATGCAGTCGCGGTGGCCGAGGAAATCGGCGCCTGGCCCGAGGTCAGAGGCGTCCAACTCATCACGGCCGACGAGGCGCTCGCCAGGTTTCGCGAGGGATCCGGTCTGGGCGATGCGATTGACGCGCTGGAGCGCAATCCCTTGCCTCATCTCATCACGATGCGTCCGGCCGCCGGCCACGATACTCCCGAGGCGATCGAAGCACTTGCCGAGCGGCTTCGCAACCTGCCGCAGGCGGATGTCGTGCAGGCCGACGCGGACTGGGTGCGGCGCCTGTTTGCAATACTTGAAATTGCGCGCCGGCTCGCTGTGCTTGCCGCAGTATTGCTGGCCGTCGGCGTACTGCTCATCGTCGGCAACACCATCCGCCTGGATATCCAGAACCGCCGAGACGAGATCGAAGTCACGAAGCTGATCGGGGGTACGGACGGATTCATCCGCCGCCCCCTGCTTTATGGCGGCCTCTGGTACGGTTTGGGCGGCGGCCTCGCGGCGCTTCTAGTGGTGCAACTGGGCATGTTTGCGCTGTCCGGACCGGTGGCGCGTCTCTCCGGGTTGTACGGGTCGGGTTACCTGCCGCAAGGACTGGGCTTCACCGGCGCGCTCGCGCTGGTGCTGCTGGGCGCAATGCTCGGCTGGCTGGGTGCGTGGATTTCCGCCACGCGCCAGCTGCGCCGGATCGAGCCCGGAATTTGACCAAGACTCTGACTCTAAAGAATTTTATTGCTTTTCACCGCGGGGAACCCGGTGCCGCCTTAGCACTCTAACGGTTCGAGTGCTAAGATCTGAACTGCGGAGGAACTGAATGAGCACAGCGCTTGCAATAGCACGGCGAAACGAACTGATGCTGACCGGACCGGTCGGCAACCTCGACGCCTATATCAATGCCGTCGCAACCATCCCGGTCTTAAGCGCCGACGAGGAAAGTGCGCTCGCCTGGCGCCTGCATCGCGACAACGATCTCGACGCGGCACGGCAACTCGTGCTTTCGCACTTGCGCTTCGTCGTGCACATTGCCCGCGGCTACAACGGCTATGGGCTGCAGCTCGGCGACCTGATCCAGGAAGGCAACATCGGCCTGATGAAGGCCGTGAAGCGCTTTGACCCGACGGTAGGCGTTCGCCTGGTTTCCTTCGCGGTGCACTGGATCCGCGCCGAAATCCACGAATTTGTCTTGAAGAACTGGCGGCTGGTGAAAATCGCCACCACCAAGGCCCAGCGCAAATTGTTCTTCAATCTCCGCAAGTCCAAGCAACGGCTAGGCTGGCTGACTGCCGACGAGACGCGTGCCGTTGCCGACGACCTTGGCGTTACGCCCGCGGAGGTCAATGAGATGGAGCGCCGGCTTGCATCGCGAGACATGTCGCTCGATCCTGCCCCGGAAGCCGATGACGAGGAGCACTTGGTGGCCCCGTCGTCCTATCTGCGGGCGGCCGGCGCCGACCCGGCCGAACTCGTGTCCGATGAGGACTGGGAACAGAATTCCGTGGATGCGCTAGGCGAGGCGCTGGCCGACCTGGACGAGCGCAGCCGCGACATCCTGCGGCGTCGCTGGCTCAGCGAGGACAAGATCACGCTCCAGGAGCTGGCCGACGAGTACGGTGTCTCGGCGGAGCGCATCCGCCAGATCGAGGTCGCCGCGATGAAGAAGCTGCGCGGCCTGATTGACCGCGCAGCCTGAACCTCAGCCTGTAATCGGGGACAAGGTCAGCTCGACCCGACGGTTCAATGCCCGCCCGGCCGCTGTCGAGTTGTCCGCGACCGGCTGCGTCAGCCCGCGCCCGAAGGCCAGGATCCGCTGCCGGTTGATGCCGCTGTTGTTGATGTGCAAAGCGACTGTTCCTGCGCGCCGCTCCGAAAGTGACTGGTTGTATTCGGCCGAGCCGGTGCTGTCCGTGTGGCCCACTACCTCGATCACCGTCTTGTCGTACTCCTTGAGCACCAGCGCGACCGAATCGAGAATGCTGAAAAACTGCGGGTTCAGATCCGAGCTGTTGGTCTGGAAGGTGATGTTGCCGGGCATGTTCAGTACGATCTCGTCACCCACGCGCGTCACGCTGACGCCACTGCCCTGCAACTGCTCGCGGAGCTTGGCTTCCTGCCTGTCCATGTACGCCCCGGCAGCGGCACCCGTCAGGCCGCCCACGCCGGCACCGATCAAGGCGCGCTTGCGGCGGTCCTTGGAGTCGTCGCCGGTCAGAATACCGAGGACCGCGCCGGCGCCGGCGCCGATCGCCGCGCCCTTGGTAGCAGTGGAAGTCCTGTTCTCGCCTGTGTAGGGGTCGAGCGTCTGGCAGCCCGCTGTCAGCACAGAAGCCGCGGCGCATGCCGCAAGCTGCTTGATCATTCTGTTCATACGGTTCCTCTCGGGATCGATTACTGCAAACCTTCCGGCATCCGCCTCCAGGGCGGGCGGTCAGGAATTATGTTACCTGCGAAGCGGGATGCAAGAATGTGACCGGCGTCGGATTGCGCGAAGCAGGCCGGTGGCTAGCAGGCACCCGAGGATACGGCGGCGCGTGCAACGGCCTGGGCGACCGCGTCGTGTACCGCCGGGTTGAGCGGGTCGGGCACAAGGTCGGCGGCACCTGCCAGATCGGCAATGGTTTCGGCCGCAGCGACCAGCATTTCGTCGGTAAAGCGCCGTGCGCCGGCATCCAGCGCGCCGCGGAAAAGCCCCGGAAACCCCAGCACGTTATTGATGCTCTTGCCGTCGGCCGCGAATGCGGCGCCGGCAGCGAGCGCCGTTTGGGGCTCGATCTCCGGGTCAGGATTGGACAGGGCCAGGATGACCTGTCCGCGCCGCACCATGTCCGGACGTATGAGCCCCGCCACGCCCGTGG
>CAYWVA010000263.1:0-2190 GCA_964461545.1 uncultured Rhizobiaceae bacterium
GGCGGAAGTCGAGCCTCTCCATGCTGGCGTAGATCGGCAGCACCATGAGCGGCAGAAAGACATAGAACATGCCGAGCATGATGGCGAAGTCGGTGTAGAGCATCTGGATCGGACTGTGGATCACCCCGGTCGCCATAAGCAGCGTGTTGATAAGGCCTTCGTTCCGAATCACTTCCTGGATCGCAAAGGTGCGGATCAGCAGATTGGTCCAGAACGGGATGGTCACCAGGAACAGCCATATGCCGCGGGTCCGCTCGGGCTGGATGGCGATGAAATAGGCGGTGGGCAGGCCGAACGCCAAGGCGAGAACAGTGGTGATCAACGACAGCCTGACGGAGCGCCAGAAGATCGACAGGTGGGCATCGGCGAACGACACCGTGGCGTCGAAGATGTCGCGCTGCAACAGGACCCGGAACCACGCTTCGGTCGAAAATTCCCACACCACACCGCCATAGGGCCCAGCGCTGAGGAAGGAATAAACGACCATGACGAGGAGGGGCCCGAGCGCGGCGAAGAAGAGAATTGCCAGCGCCGGGGATACCATGAGCCAGCGAGAGCGGACGTCGGCGCGCTCAGCGGCGCGCAGCCCGGAACCGGGGTCTTCGCCGGCTTGCGCGTCAGCCTGCACCCGGGCCACGGCCATCGTCAGTCCCTGAGGATCTGGGCGACGGCATCGCCGATGATCGCCCCGGCGGGGTCGCCCGGCTGCGGCCCGGCCTCGCCGCCGCGGCGGCTCTGGGTGCGGATGACGAACTCCGTGCCATCGCCGAGGCGCAGGTGGTAGCGGGTGTCGGTGCCGAAATAGACGATGTTTTCCACCGTCCCGGTGAGGCTCGCCGCGGCCGCATCGGTGGTCAACATGGCGTGCTCGGGACGCACCACCACGGTGACCTGCCCGTCGGGGCGGCCCCCTGCCGGGAGACTGGCGGTGATCGTTGCGCCTGAGGCCAGTCGGACGTTCGCGCCAGCCTCGTGGAGCGAGACAATCTCGGCCTCGAGAAAGTTCGTTTCCCCGATGAAGTCGGCCACGAAGCGCTCCGCCGGACGTTCATAGATGTCGCGCGGGGTGCCGACTTGCAGGATTTTGCCGTGGTCCATGACCGCCAGGCGGTCCGACATGGTCAGCGCCTCCTCCTGGTCGTGGGTGACGAAGATGAAGGTGATGCCGGTCTCGTGCTGCAGGCGCTTGAGCTCGATCTGCATGTCCTTGCGAAGCTTGAGGTCGAGCGCCGACAGCGGCTCGTCGAGCAGCAGGACCTTCGGCCGCGGCGCCAGGGCACGGGCCAGCGCCACCCGCTGCTGCTGGCCGCCTGAGATCTGGCTCACCCGCCGGTTCTTCAGTTCCTCCATGCGGACCAGCCCCAGCATGGCGGCCACGGTCGCTTCGACCTCCTGCTTCGGCCGGCCCAGCATCTCGAGCCCGAAAGCGATGTTTCCGGCCACCGTCATGTGCGGAAACAAAGCGTAGTTCTGGAACACAGTGTTGACCGGCCGCTTGAACGGCGGCAGCGGCGAGATGTCCCGGCCGTAGAGCAGAATGCGGCCCTCGGTGGGGTGCTCAAAGCCGGCAATGAGGCGCAACAACGTGGTCTTGCCGCAGCCCGACGGACCCAGCAGGGTGAAGAACTCGTTCTCGCGGATCGAAATGCTGACCGAATCGAGGGCAAGAACCCGATCAGGCCCGCTGCCGTAGATCTTGGTGACCCCGTCAGCCTCGATCGCCGTCGGCTTGGCGGCCGCCCGATCGGCCTGCCCACCACCCTTTCCCATGGCCGGCCCCTCTCGGGCCGTGACGCTGGTCACCAAAGCTTGTCTCTCCGTCCCCACCCCCATGCGAGCCGACGTGAGCATATTTGGCCATGGCGGGCTTGCCAATGGTTATTGAGGCGGGCGAGAGCCCCCCTTGCGCTGGATGTTGGATTGTAAACGTCGGCCAGAAGTTTACGGCAGCGCCAGGGCCGGCTGATCGTAAAACTTCCCAGCCGCGGCGCTGGCACTGGCCGGCCGCGGCTCAGGCGTCTCGACCATCAGCTTTTCCCTGCTGCCGTACAGCGCCACGGCCCCACGGACGTCGCCCCGCTGGAGTTGGTCGAAGCGCTCCTCGTAGCGGTAGGACATCACCTGGTTGGTGGTGCCGGGATGATCGAGGCCGATGGCATGGCCGATTTCGTGCTTGAGGGTGTAGCCCAG
>CAYWVA010000263.1:2290-4201 GCA_964461545.1 uncultured Rhizobiaceae bacterium
TCCGAAAATACCACCGGGTCGGTGGCGAAGGCATAAGTGACGCTGGCGCCCGTGCCCAAGGCCGGGCTGCCCCACTTTATCGCGCTGCCCTTGAGTTCAATGATCCGAAAGATGGTCGCATTTTCGGCAGCCGCCGCAGGCCCAAGCGCCGTCGTCGCGGCCAGTGCCAGCGCAACGATTAGTCCCCTCATAGTCCCCCACCCGGCTTGGATCCCCCAAACGCCATTCAATACTCACTCTCGGACCGGCGAGTAACGCCCAGCCTCTCGTTATTGACCACCTCATTGTGCGAGCCGCCAGCTTCAATGTCCGGTCGGCCCAGCCCAGCAATTTCAGCGTTAACCGAGTCGGGGGGGCTTCGTCAATTCACAAAGCGGTAACATTTGGTCGCAATGAGAACCGCTAGATCGCCCAGCCGCCGTCGGCGATATAGGCCTGGCCGGTGATGAACGAGGCCTCGTCACTGGCCAGGAACACGACCACAGCGGCAATCTCTTCTGTGGTTCCGAGCCGCCCGGTGGGCTGGCGCGCCAGGAAGCTTGCGCGGGCCTTTTCATAGCCTCCCGCGGTCTCCCCAAGGACCCGGATACGCTCCTGAAGCGAGGGCGAGTCCACCGTGCCCGGACACACGGCATTGCAGCGGATGCCGCGGGCAACGAAATCGGCGGCAACCGCCTTGGTGAGACCGATGACCGCAGCCTTGGTGGCGCCGTAGGCGAAGCGGTTGGGGGCGCCTTTGATGCTGGAGACCACCGAGGCCATGTTGATGATCGAGCCTGAGCCCTTGTCCAGCATGCCGGGCAAAAAGGCCTTGATCAGCCGGTAATGGGACTTGACGTTGAGGTCGAAGGAGAAATCCCAGTCCTTGTCGGCGCAATCGAGCACCGTTCCGTGGTGCACATAACCGGCACAGTTGAACAGGATGTCGATGTTGCCGGCCCGGGCCACCGCATCGCCGATCTGGTCGGGCTTGAGCACGTCGAGCACGAAGGTTTCGAGGTCGCCCTCACCGTCGAGCGCTTGCAGCGCCTCACCGTCGAGGTCGGTGGCGAACACTTTTGCGCCCTCCCGCGCCATGGCAAGCGCCGAGGCCTTGCCGATGCCGTGGGCGGCGGCCGTCACCAGCGCCACTTTGCCGCTGAGTCTGCCTGCCATCTTGCCTGCTCTCTCGCCAAAGAAAGGGCCGCATCGCGACCGTACCGGCGCCATCTAAACCCACAATGCTGGGGGCGGCAATGGGGCGATCGGCAAAGTTTCCTGCTTGGGTGGCTGGGCATTTCCGCCTTGCGCCGGGCCGAGGATTCTGGCATCGTTCGTGGAAAGGACAGCGTCGCTGACCTTTCAGGGGCGTGCCGCGCTCCAACGAGAGGCGAACATGGACTGCCGGGCCGACAGCACTGTCATGAGGAGCGCCACGATTGGCCCTCGCGGCAGGCGCATCGGCGCAAGGGCCGCCAAACGAGACTAGCGGCAGCCTCGCCCCCGAAGGGGATTGCTGAGGCTGTGTTCGCTCGTTTCGGCGCACAATTCGCCAGAGTGATCACTTTCGCATCTCCTTCAACGGCTCGTGACGTCGGCCGGTGCCCGTGATACCGGGGAAAGGCACTGACGGGCGAAAAACACCGCTCACGTGGTGAGCACAAGGACTGGTATGATGGCTGTGACGCCGCATTGGAGACAGTCGACCGTGCCTGCGCTGTTGCCGGAGGGCCTGCCCCAGGCGTCGGGCCTCTATGACGCCCGGCATGAGCACGATTCCTGCGGCATCGGGCTGGTCGCCGACATCTCCAACCACCAGAGCCATCGCATCATCGCCGATGGGCTGAAGATCCTGCGCAACCTGGAACACCGTGGTGCGGTCGGCGCCGATGCCAAGGCCGGCGACGGCTGCGGCATGCTGATCCAGATTCC
>CAYWVA010000264.1:0-4196 GCA_964461545.1 uncultured Rhizobiaceae bacterium
GCGCCACGTTTCCAGTCGCTCGGGCCGGTGAGCAGCCAATAGAGTTCAGGGGCGGCGTGATAGTGGTCGCGGTAATGCAGCTTAGGCCCGAGCAACAGAAGCCCGAGGCGAAAATCGTCGCCGGGAAAGCAGCCGTGCGGGCCGATGATCTCGGCATGGACATAGTTGTCCATGAAGCCCGGCTGTCCCATGGCGGCGTCGCTATAGCCCGGCGTGTGGCGCCAGTGCAGCTCATCTTCAAGCCCGGCGAGTGCCGCAGCAAGAGCGCTGTCGACCATGATCGCTGCCCCGACCGCTTCGGGCAAATGGCGGCAGGCGGGGAGCCGGGCGGCCTGCGGGGCCCGGAATGCGGCTTCGGAGACGTCCTGCTCTGCCAGCCGGTGGAGAACTTCGCTCGCACCTTCCGCCTCCCGGTGGGCGCCGCGCAGAGCCCTTGCAAGCGCCGAAAGCGCCTGATCGGCGGCAGCATGAAGGTCGTTAATCACGGGTTCAAAGCTCCCTGGCCAGCTCGGGTGAGCCAAAACGCCATTTGTCATAAGGGAACCGGGTGAAGGGAGCGTTGCCGAAAGCCTTTCAGCGCAGCCCATAAACCATCGCCGCCAGCTCCAGCAGGTCTGCGTCGCTCACCTCGCGCACGGTGGACTGGCGCATAGGCGCGTTTTCGGGCCGCGCCATGTGCTCCGCCAGAAGTTGGGGCCGGTCGAGATCGAGCCCGTCGCCGGCCAGCGAAAGTTCCAGTCCGGCGGACCGGGCGAGGCGCTGAAAGGCCGGTGCGGCGGCCCTGTGGTCGCGGGCCTCGCCCAGTGCCTCGGCGACGGCGGCGACAGCCTCCGGCACCCCCTCGGCGACCCACGCCAGCGTCGCCGCCATGGCGATGGCAGTGGCGCGGCCATGCGGCACCGGGGCCAGGGCGGCCAGGGCGTGGGAAATATTATGGGCGATTGCCGTGCCGCAGTTGTCGAGGCCGATGCCGGCATAGCACGAGCCCAGCAGCATGCCGGCACGCGCCTCGCGGTCATGGCCGTCGTTCACCGCGCACTCCAGATGGGCGGAGATCAGCCGGATGGCGTGATGGCAGTAAAGATCGTTGGCCGCGAAGCGGCGGCGGTTGGTCGAGGCCTCGATGGCATGGACGAGCGCATCGAGTCCGCTTGCGGCGGTCATGGCAGGCGGCAGATCGAGCGTCAGATCGGGGTCGAGAATGGCAAGATCGGGCTTGAGCTCCGGCCCCCAGGCCCATGCTTTCACCCCCTGGGAGTTGGTGAACACCGAGGTCCGGGTCATTTCCGAGCCAGTGCCGGCGGTGGTCGGCACGGCGATAAAGTGCAGCCGGGCCGGCAAAGGTTGAGCATAAAACTGGTAAGTCTCGGCCGGCTTGGCTGTGACCGCTGTGCACGCGACGAGCTTGGCGGCATCGAGGGCCGTTCCGCCGCCGAGCCCGATCACGGCCTGGACGCGCGCCTCCACGGCAATGGCGGTCGCCGCGTCGATGTCGCGCGACTTGGGCTCGCCCGTAAATCCGTCATAGATGGCAACCTTGCAGCCCTCGCCCTTGAGTCCTTCCACAGCCCTCGCGGTGACGCCGAGGGCTGCGAGCGCCGGATCGGCAACCAGCATGATGCGCGCCGCCGGGCCTGCCAGCTCCACCGCCTTGGCGGCGAGCAGCGCCAACGACCCGGCGCCGAAGACGACTTCCGGCACCCGGTTCAATGTGAAACTCTGCATCGATTTCCTTTACAAGGTCATGGCGAGCTTGCGCGCCTCAAAGATCGCCATCGAGGCGGTGCGGGCCTGCACCGCATCGCCAATGGTATGGACTTCGATGCCGCAGTCCGCCAGCTCATGCGATAGCCCATCCTCGGGCTCGTTGGTGGTAGCAAGCACCAGCGAATCGAATTGGCGCTCCTCGATGTCGCCGGTGTAGAGGTTCATGAGCCTGGCGGTGTTGCCGCGCCACGACTGCAGCCCGGTGGCCAGGAGGACCTCAACGCCGAGCCTGGCGAAGCGCTCGCGCGTGGTGTCGCCGGTCTGCGAAAAGTCGAGCTGGCCGGCCGCCTTTTCCGCCGCCGTCACCACGGTCACAAGATGGCGCTGCTGGGCGAGGTGAAGAGCGGTGCCCGAGGCCGGCCACCAGCCGTTGAGATCGTCGAGCAGCAGCACGTTGGTGCCAGGCACCACCCGGCCGTCCAGCACATCGTGGATGGTGCACACATTGTTTTGGTCGGCGCCCGGCAGCCGGTCCAGATGCGGGAACGCCCGCTGGAAGCCGGTGCGCGAGGGCCGCGAACCGGTACACAGCACCACGGCGTCGGCACCGGTCGCCTTGACCTCGCCCGACGTCATCTCGGTGCGCAGCTCCACCCGGACCTGGAGCTTTTCGAGCTGGCCCTGATACCAGTTGAGGACCTGACCGATCTCACCGCGTTCGGGCTGGCCGGCGGCAAGGCGGAACTGGCCTCCGAGTTCGCCGGTTTTTTCGACCAGCCGCACCCGGTGGCCGCGCAGCGCGGCCACGCGCGCCGCCTCAAGCCCCGCCGGGCCGCCGCCGATCACCAGCACGTCACGCGGTCGCTCGGCCGCCGGCACCGCATCGCCGTCCCACTCGTGCTCACGGCCGGCCGACGGATTGACCAGGCAGGAGATCCAGTAGTCGCGCATGCGCCGGCCGATACACAGCTGGTTGCACGAGATGCACGGCCGGATGTCGTCAGGATTGCCCGCCATCGCCTTGTTGGCGAGGTGCGGATCGGCGATCTGACCACGCACGATCGACACCAGATCGGCGCGGCCCTCGGCAAGCACGCGTTCGGCATTGGCGGGCGTCTTGACGCGGGCCTCCGCCGTCACCTTGGCGTGCCTGACCACCCGCTTGAAGGCATCGGCATCGTCAGCGCCCAGCAGCATTTTGAAATGGAAGCTCGGAACGATCTTGGAGAACTGGTTGAGGTAGCTGCCGGTGCCGCAAGAGACGTAGTCGACAAGGCCGCGCTCGTCGAGCCAGGCGACGATCTCCTGCTTATCGGAGATGCTGAGGCCGCCCGGATAGGGCTCGGCGCCTGAGATGGTCATGCCGATGATGAAGTCGGCACCCAGGCGGTGGCGGATACGCGAGCAGATCTCGGCCGCAAACCGGGTGCGGTTTTCGAGGCTGCCGCCCCACTTGTCGCTGCGCTTGTTGGTGAGCGGCGACCAGAACTGGTCAATGAGACAATTGTAGCCGGCAAACAGATCGACCCCATCGAAGCCTGAGTCGCGGTCGCGGCGCGCCTGCTCGACGAAGGCCGCAATGAGCTCCTCGACTTCGGCTTCGCGCATCGCATGGCTGCCCCACGGATCATGGAATGAGGCCACGCCCGACGGCGACCAGTAGGGCGCCCAGGAGTTGTCCTGATCGCCGTGGCCGCCGACATGGTAGATCTGGTGCACCATGACCGTGCCGTGGCTGTGGCACTCCTCGGTGATGCGGCGGAAATGGGGGATCACCTCATCGGTCCCGTGGCGGAAATTGCCGCGCGTCAGCACCGCGGTGGCGTGGGCCGGGCTCGGCTCCACCACGATCATCGCCGCCCCGCCGCGGGCCCGTTCGCGATAGTAGCCGAAGTGCCGGTCGCCCGGCAGACCCTCATGGCTCATGTTGGCGGTATGGGCCCCGAACACGATGCGGTTCTTGAGCGTCTGCCCGGCAAGCTTCAGCGGCGCGAACAGATGGGGAAATGGGTGTGCCATGACGGCTTGTCCCCGCCTTCAGCGGGTCGGCACCGGCTTTTCGCCGCGATAGTCGTAAAAACCCCGGTTGGCCTTGCGCCCGAGCCACCCGGCCTCGACGTATTTGACCAGCAGCGGGCAGGGCCGGTACTTGGAGTCGGCGAGGCCCTCATAGAGCACCTGCATGATCGACAGGCAGGTGTCGAGGCCGATGAAATCGGCAAGCTCAAGGGGCCCCATCGGGTGGTGGGCGCCGAGCCGCATGGCGGTGTCGATGGCCTCCACCGAGCCTACGCCTTCATAGAGCGTGTAGACCGCCTCGTTGATCATCGGCAGCAGGATGCGGTTGACGATGAAGGCCGGAAAATCCTCCGCCACCGCCACCGTCTTGCCGAGGCTCAGCGCGAACTCGCGCATCGTCGTGAAGGTCTCGTCCTCGGTGGCGATGCCGCGGATCAGCTCCACCAGCTCCATCAGCGGTGCCGGAAGCA
>CAYWVA010000265.1:0-4195 GCA_964461545.1 uncultured Rhizobiaceae bacterium
TCGTCGCCAGCCGCCTGCTCCAGGCCACCCAGACGATTCCGCATTTCTACCTCACTATGGACTGCGACATCGGCACGCTCCTGAAGGTGCGCCACAAGCTGAACGAGTCCGCTCCGAAGGACAAGGACGGCAAGGTTGCCTGGAAGCTGTCGGTGAACGACTTCATCATCAAGGCTCTGGGGCTCGCCCTGATGCGCGTGCCCGATGCCAATGCCACGTGGACTGAAGGTGGCATGCTCAAGCACCGCCGGGCCGATGTCGGGGTGGCGGTGGCAGTCGAAGGCGGGCTGTTCACGCCGGTGATCCGCTCCGCGGACACCAAGATGCTGTCTCAGATCTCCAACGAGATGAAGGACCTGGCCGCCCGGGCGCGCAAGCGCCGGCTGGCGCCGCACGAATACCAGGGGGGCACGACGGCCGTCTCCAATCTCGGCATGTACGGGGTGCGCGATTTCGACGCCGTGATCAACCCGCCTCATGCCACGATCCTGGCGGTGGGTGCAGGTGAGGAGCGCCCGGTGGTGGTGGACGGCAAGGTGGAGGTGCGTACGTTGATGACGGTGACGCTGTCGTGCGATCACCGGGTCGTCGACGGGGCACTCGGGGCGGAACTGCTGGCTGCCTTCAAGAGCCTGATCGAAGAGCCGGCCCTGATGCTGGTGTGACCATGATCCGGCCGGCGACAAAGCGCGATGCGCTGCACATCGCCGCGCTGGCCGATATCGCCGGCCATGGCCTGCCGGCCTGGGTGTGGAGCGGGGCGCGCACCGGCGGCCAGTCGATCATCGAGGTCGGTCGTGCCCGGGCGATGCGTGAGGATGGCGACTTTTCTTACCGGAATGCGCACATGCTGGAACTGGACGGCGAGATTGCGGGTATGGTTCTCGGCTACAGGCAGCCGGAGTCCTTCGGGCCCGTCGATAGCTCTGAGGTGCATGAGGTCTTCCGGCCCCTGGTCGAACTCGAAGCCGAGGCGCCGGGGTCGTGGTATCTCAATATCGTCGCGGTGTTCCCGGAGTTCCGCGGGCGTGGCTTGGGCACAACGCTTCTCGGTCGTGCCGAAGCGTTAGCAAAAGGGGCCGGCGCCGGGCTGTTGAGCCTGATCGTTGAATCCGACAATCACGGTGCACGGCGGCTTTATGATCGAACCGGATACCGGGAAAGGGCACGCCGGGCCTATGTGTCGTTTCCGGGCTCGTCGCGCCAAGACGACTGGCTGCTGATGGTGAAGGAGATCGCATGACCGACAACACCTACGACGTCCTGGTCATCGGCGCAGGGCCCGGCGGCTATGTGACCGCAATCCGCGCCGCCCAGCTTGGGCTCAAGAGCGCGGTGGTGGAGCGCGAGCATTTGGGCGGCATCTGCCTCAACTGGGGCTGCATCCCGACGAAGGCGCTGCTGCGCACCTCGGAGGTCTACCACAATCTCACCCACGCCAAGGATTACGGCCTCACCGCCGGCACTGTCGAATTCGATGCCAAGGCCATCGTCAAGCGCTCGCGCGACGTGTCGGGCCGGCTCACGACCGGGGTGGGCGGCCTGCTGAAGAAGAACAAAGTCGACGTGATCTGGGGCGAGGCGAGGATCGCCAAGGCGGGAGAGGTGCAGGTCACCAAGCCGAAAAAGGCGGCGATGGAGCCGCAAAACCCGCCGCCGCGCGGTGCCAAGGGCGAGGGAACCTACAAGGCCAACCACATTATCATCGCCACCGGCGCGCGGCCCCGCGTGCTCAGGGGCCTGGAGCCCGATGACAAGATGATATGGACCTATTTCGAGGCCATGGTGCCCGACAGCATCCCCGGCTCGCTGCTGGTCATCGGTTCGGGCGCCATCGGTATCGAGTTCGCGTCGTTCTACCGCACGCTCGGCTCAAAGGTGACGGTGGTTGAGGTGCTGCCGGAGATCCTGCCCGCCGAGGACGAGGAAATCGCCAAGTTCGCCCGCAAGCGCTTCGAAAAGCAGGGGATGACCATCATCACCGGCGCCAAGGTGGCCAAGCTCGACAAGAACAAGGACTCCGTTACGGCCACCATCGAAGATGACAAGGGCGGCAAGAAGGAACTCACCGTGGATCGCGTCATCTCCGCGGTCGGTGTCGTAGGCAACATCGAAGGTCTGGGGCTGGAGGACTTGGGCGTGAAGATCGACAAGGGGGTCGTTGCCGTTGACAGCTACGGGCGCACCAGCGTGAAAGGGATCTATGCCATCGGCGATGTCGCCGGCCCGCCGATGCTGGCCCACAAGGCCAGCCACGAGGGCGTGGCGTGCGTCGAGAAAATCAACGGCCTCGAGGCCCATGCCCTCGACAAGGCGAAGATTCCGGCCTGCACCTACTGCCACCCGCAGATCGCCTCCGTCGGCTTGAGCGAGAAGGCGGCCAAGGCGGCTGGCCGCGAGGTCAAGGTCGGCCGCTTTCCGTTCCTGGCCAACGGCAAGGCGATCGCGCTCGGCGACGATCAGGGCATGGTCAAGACCGTATTCGATGCCAAGACGGGGCAGCTACTTGGTGCCCATCTGGTAGGCCCCGAGGTCACCGAACTCATTCAGGGCTTCGCCATCGCCATGACCCTTGAGACCACCGAGCAGGAGTTGATGCAGACGGTGTTCCCCCATCCCACCCTGTCGGAGATGATGCACGAAAGCGTGCTTGATGCCTATGGCCGGGCGCTCCATATCTAGGATCCCATGGTTACAACTGTCATCGACACCTTGAAGTCCGAGCGGCCGCGCCATCCGGAAAAGGCGCACCGAGCCGATACGGTCGTCATGCGCAAACCCGACTGGATCCGGGTCAAGGCGCCGAACTCGGACGGCTATCACGAGACGCGCCGCATCGTGCGCGACAACCATCTGGTGACCGTGTGCGAAGAGGCCGGCTGCCCCAATATCGGCGAGTGCTGGTCGAAGAAGCACGCCACCTTCATGCTGATGGGCGACATCTGCACCCGGGCCTGCGCCTTCTGCAACGTCAGAACAGGGCTGCCGGGGCCGCTCGATGAGGCCGAACCCGATCATGTCGCCGACGCGGTCGCCCGCATGGGCCTGGTTCACTCGGTCATCACCTCGGTGGACCGCGACGATCTCGACGACGGCGGGGCAGGGCACTTCGCCCGCACCATCGGCGCCATCCGGGCCCGCTCGCCCGCCACCACAATTGAAGTGCTGACCCCGGATTTTCTAAGAAAAAACGGGGCACTGGAGACAGTGATTGAAGCCGGTCCCGATGTCTTCAACCATAACCTCGAGACGGTGCCGCGGCTCTATCTCAAGATTCGTCCGGGTGCGCGCTATTTCCATTCACTGCGTCTTCTGCAACGGGCCAAGGAGCTCGATTCGTCGATCTTCACCAAGTCCGGGATCATGGTGGGCTTGGGCGAGTCACGCGACGAGATCGCCCAGGTGATGGACGACATGCGCTCCGCCGATGTCGACTTTATTACGATTGGGCAGTATCTGCAGCCGACCCGCAAACATGCCGCGATCGACCGCTTCGTGACGCCTGAGGAGTTCAAGGCGCTCGAGAGCGTGGCTTACGCCAAGGGATTCCTCATGGTATCGGCGAGCCCGCTCACCCGTTCGTCGCACCACGCCGGTGACGACTTTGCCCGGCTCAAGGCGGCCCGGCAGGCAAGGCTCACCCGGCCCGAGGGCTAATGCCGCAGTTCTCCATCACCCGGCGGCTCCCGTTCCGGGCAGCCGAGCTTTACGCCATCGCCGCCGATGTACCGAGCTATCCGCGTTTCGTGCCGTTGTGCACGTCGGCGCGCGCCTGGGACGAGAGCACGGATGCCGACGGGCGGCTGCATTTTCGCGCCGCCATCGACATCGCCTATCCCAAGCTGCGCCTCGCCGAAACGCTGACGAGCGAGGTGACTGCCGACCCGGTGGCACTGGCGGTGCGGGCGGTCTCCGATACCGGGCCAGCCAAGTTTGTCGATAACCGCTGGCTGTTCCACGAGCTGCCGCGCGGCGGAACCGATGTCGACTTTTACCTGGCCTACGAGTTGCGCAGCCGATCGCTGCAGCTCCTGGTCACCGGCATGTTCGATTTCGCGGCGCGCAAGATCATCAACGCCTTCGAGGCGCGCGCCCACAAGCTCTATCGCCCGGTGCCGTGACCGGGCCCTTGGGGCACGGCCTCAGGCATCGAGTGCCGCAAGCACTGAGTCTGTTGCCCCTGGATTGCCGGGTC
>CAYWVA010000266.1:0-4169 GCA_964461545.1 uncultured Rhizobiaceae bacterium
CGGCCGTTTTCAGTCTGTTTACGCCCACCAGCTAGGCTGGCGCCCGGTTACAGCTCTGTCCCAGCGACACGGGGAGGCAAAGTGAGCGATCAACATCCAACCACCTGCAGTTCCGACTGCGAAAGCGACGCCGCCATCACCATCAGCGAAGGCGATCTCGATCCTGCCCTCGGCTCATCGCCTGACCTGCTCGAACTCGATTTCTCCCGCCTGAAGATGGCGCGGGAGAGGCTCGACGCCGCCTTCCGCGAGACCTGAACCGGGGCCGGACGCCTACTCGCTCTTCTCTCCGGCGATCCAGGTCGCCAGCACCTGCACCGTGCCGGGATCGAGCGCCACCATGTCGGCGCGACAGCCGGGGCCGAGCCGCCCCACCCGGTCGGTCAAGCCGAGAAAGCGGGCCGGTTCGGCCGATGCGGCGCGAAGCGCCGCAGTCAGCGGCATGCCGAGCAGTTCGACGGAGTTTCGAACCGCTGTTGCCATGTCCAGCGCGGCCCCGGCGAGAGTGCCGTCTGGCCCCGTGCAGCGGCCGTCGTTGCAGGTGATCTCCTTGCCTTGCAGCATGAAGCTCGACCGGCTGCCGCCGACCGGCGGCATGGCGTCGCTCACCAGCATCGGCCGGGCGACGCTGCGCAACGCAAGCTTGAGCACGGCGGGATGGACATGCACACCGTCGACAATCATGCCGTACCAGGCGCCGGGCGTCTCCAATGCTGCAACGATCGGCCCGGGCTCGCGCCCCCCGATCGGCCGCATGGCATTGAACAGATGGGTGAACCCGGTCAGCCCGTGAGCAATCGCCGCCTTGGTCTCGGCATAGCTCGCCATGGAATGGCCGAGCGCCACGCGCACGTTGGCCCTGGCAAGCTCCCCGATGAGGTCGAGCGGCACCCGTTCGGGGGCCAGCGTCATCAGGACGACGCCGCTGCCCGCCGCCCCGGCCAGTTCGATGTCCTCGCGCTGCGGCGGCCGAATATGGTTCGGATCGTGGATCCCCGGCTTGTCGGGCGACAGCCATGGGCCTTCGAAGTGAATGCCGAGGACGGACGGATTATGCTCCATTGCGGCCGCAACCGCACCATGGGCAGCGCGCATCTTGGCCAGCGAGTCGGTGATCAACGTGGGCAGCATGGACGTGGTGCCGAATCTGGCATGCGCCGCTGTGATGACGGCAATCGTCTCAAGGCTCGGATCGTCGTTGAACAGCACGTCGCCGCCGCCGTTGACTTGGGTGTCGATAAAGCCCGGCGCCAGCCAGGCGCCGTCCGGCAGGCTGTGGACCGGAGCCTCGCCCGGCACCTCCAGTCGCGGCACGAGGCCCACAATAACCCCGTCTTCGACCACCACCGCGTGATGCGGGCGAACGGCGGCTCCGTCGAACAGGCAATCGGCAGCGATGGCAAAGTGGCGCCCGGTCATCGCGTACGGGTGATCTTCTGAAGGTGGCGGGGATGGTCGGTATCGATGCCGAGCCGCAGCGCCAGGTTCAGCGCCAGTTTATAGAAACTCTGGATCAGGCAAACGGCGTCGACCTCCGGGTGGTCCGGTGGAAGGGCCGGCAGCCGGTTGGCGCCATGCTCCCCTGTCCCGGCGAGGTAGACGGCCGCGCCCTTGGAGACAAGGTCGCGCGCCAATTGGGCAAGTCCCGGCGCGGTCTCGTCCATGGCCATGAACATGAGAACGGGATAGCGGTTGGCGACCAGGGCAACGGGCCCATGCAGCACTTCAGCGCCGCTGAAGGCCTCCGCATGCATGTTGCACGTCTCCTTGAGCTTGAGCGCCGCCTCGCGCGCCATCGCCAGGGTTGGGCCCCGTCCGATGGCAATGAGGCTGCGGGCCGCCTCAAGGGTCGGCAACGCCGGGCTCCAGTCTAGCGCGGCCGCAGCGCTGAGCCGATCGGGAAGCCGTTCGACGGCCGCCGCAAGTGCGGCATCGTCGGCCCAGCATGCCGTGAGGCGCAGCAGGACCGCCAGCGAGGCCACGAAGGATTTGGTGGCGGCAACGCTCAACTCTGGCCCTGCAGCCATCGGCAAAACGATGTGGCAAGCTTGAGCAAGCGGGCTGTCGGTCACGTTGACGACCGCAGCGGTGAGTGCCCCTGAATTGCGCGCCGAGCGAGCCTGCTCGACGAGATCGTCGCTCCGGCCGGACTGGGAGACGGCGAGGAAAAACTGGCCGTCGAGCCGCAGCGCCTGACCGTAGACGCTGGCAACGTTGGGCGCTGCGGCTGCAACCGGAATGCCAAAGCGGCGCTCGACCAGGTGCTTTGCAAACGTCGCCGCATGGGCTGAGCTGCCCCGCGCACAGGTGACCACCACCCGCGGCGGGCGGCGTTTGAGCGCCGCCACGAGGTCAGCGAGTGGTGCGGCCACAGCCTCTGCCTGGCGCCGCACCGCATCGGGTGCCTCGCCGATCTCGGCTGCCATGTGGACGCCCAGGGTTGTCATGATCTCGCGCTTTCCGTCGCTGTCGGGCGTGATAAACCGTTGCTTGTGCCGAAGCCAGTACCCATAAGGCGTGACATGCGTTGCAATTTTCTGGACCTTTGATCAACTGCCCGCGCCATGGAAACCGAACGCCCCAGCCCCCGCTATGCCGCCATTGATGCCTGGGAGCCGGCTGACATCCTCGACGCCATTATCGAGGGCCAGTTCGCTGCAGTTGCGGCAGTGCGCGCCGCACGAGCCCCGATCGAGCGAGCCACGGTTGCGCTGGAGGAGCGATTGAGGGCGGGCGGGCGGCTCATCTATGCCGGATCGGGCACCTCGGGCCGGCTTGCCGCCCAGGACGGAGCCGAGCTTTTGCCCACTTTCGGCTGGCCGGCCGACCGGGTGCTCATCTTGATCGCCGGCGGCCATGAGGCCTTGCTCAAGGCCATCGAGGGCGCCGAGGACGAAACGAGCGATGCGGTGCGCCTGGTCAAGTACCATGGCATCGGCGAGCAAGACGCTCTTATCGCCGTGGCGGCAAGCGGCACCACGCCCTTCACCGTTGCTTGCCTCATCGCGGCCAAGGCTAATGGCGCACTCACCATCGGGATCGCCAACAATGCCGGCACGCCACTGCTCGAGGCGGGCGACCATGCGATCTGGCTCGACACCGGGCCCGAGCCGATCGCCGGGTCAACGCGCATCAAGGCCGGCACAGCCCAGCGCATCGCGCTCGGCCTCATTTCGTCGCTGGTCATGATCCGGCTCGGTCGGGTCCATGCCGGCCTAATGGTCGACGTTCAGGCGACCAACGCCAAGCTCGCCCGGCGCAGTGAGGCGATATTGCGCCAGCTGACCGGCCGCGATGCCGCAGACGTCCGCGCAGCCCTCGATCAGGCCCAAGGACAGGTCAAACTCGCCGCGCTGCTGCTCCATGGCTTGACACCTGCCAAAGCGGCGGCTCTTCTCGAGCGCGCCGGCGGTCATCTCCGCGCGGCCCTGGAACTGCTCGCCACATCGCGACCCGACGACAGCGATGCGCCACCGCACCGGTCGCAGCAAGCCAACCAGGACTGAAAGGAGGTTTTGGCCATGACACCTGCCGAGGAACGAGAAAACGCCATCATCGAAGCCGCACTGAGACTTGCCGCTCGCCGCAGCTGGCGCGATGTACGGCTCAGCGACATCGCAGCGGAAGCAAATCTCGACCTTGCCGACCTGGCACAAACTACATCCAGCAAGGCCGACATCGTGCGCCGGTTCTCCCGCCGGACCGATCGGGCACTGCTCAACTCGCTCAAAACTCAGCCGCCCGAAGGCGAGGCGCATGACCGGCTGTTCGAGGTCGTGATGCGCCGGCTCGAGATCCTGACGCCCTACCGCGCCGCAATTGCCAGCATTTCCGATGCCCCGGCAGGACATCCGGCCGGCTTGCTGATGCTGGCGGGCTCGGCCTCAACCACCCAGCGCTGGATGCTGGCCGCCGCCGGCCTGGAGGAAGACGGCCCCGGGGGCGTCGTCAAGCAGGGCGGACTGGCTTGCGTCTATGCCCGCTGCTTGAGAGTGTGGCTGAACGACGATGACCCTGGCCTTGCCCGCACGATGGCCGCGCTCGACGGCGACCTTCGCGCCGGAGCCCGCTGGCTGCGCTTTGCCGAGGTGCCGATCAGCCTGGCAACTGCACTTTCCGGCATCGCGCGCGGGCTGTACACGGATGTGCAGTTCCGCGCCGTGCAGCAG
>CAYWVA010000267.1:0-4168 GCA_964461545.1 uncultured Rhizobiaceae bacterium
CGTCACGCACCAAGGACATCGACGATGTCGATTTCTCAACCGGTTCGGTCGGCCTGGGCGTCGCCATGACGTCGTTCGCCAGCCTCGTCCAGGACTACATCCACTCTAAGCCGTGGAACACCACATGGCCCATGGGCCGGATGGTGGCGCTGGTCGGCGATGCCGAGCTCGACGAGGGCAACATCTACGAGGCCCTCTTGGAAGGCTTCAAGCACGGGCTGCGCAACACGTGGTGGATTATCGACTACAATCGCCAGAGCCTCGATGCCGTTCTCACCAACCTCATGACGCCGAAAATCGAGTCGCTGTTTGACAACATGGGCTGGCAGGTCGTCACGCTCAAATACGGTCGCAAACTCGAAGCCCTGCGGGGCGAGCCGGGCGGCGACCGGATTGTCAGATGGATCGACGAGTGCGACAACGCGCTCTATTCGGCACTCGCCTTCGAAGGCGGCGCCGGATGGCGCCGCGAGCTTGAGCGCGATCTCAAGGGCGAGCGGAAGTCACTGGCACTCATCGGGTCGCTGGTGGATGACGACCTCGCGGCGCTGATGACCGATCTCGGCGGGCATTGTTTGGAGACGGTGCTCGATGCCTTTTTGGCCGTCCCCGATGACCGGCCGGCGTGCTTCATCTGCTATACGGTGAAGGGCAAGGGCCTGCCCTTTGCCGGCCACAAGGACAATCACGCCGGGCTCATGACGCCCGACCAGATGCAGCGCTTCAAGGCCGCCAACAACATTCTCGATGGCCAGGAATGGTCGAAGACCGCCGGCCTCAACCGCAGCGAAACGGAACTCGACCGGCTGCTCGGCAAGGTGGCGTTCAACGCCAAGGGGCCGCGCCGCCTCAGCGCCAAAGCCATTGACGTTGGTCCCCTTCCCCTGCCCCCGATCCGCGGCACCATGTCGACCCAGCAGGGTTTTGGCCAGATTCTGGCCGAAATCGCCCGATCGGATTCAAAGCTTGCCGAGCGCATCGTCACCTGCTCGCCCGATGTCACGGTGTCGACCAATCTCGGGCCGTGGGTGAACCGCCGCGGCATCTTCGCCCGTCACGAGGTCGAGGACGTGTTCCAGGCTCGCAAGCTCATGTCGGTACAGCGCTGGCACATGGGGCCGAAGGGCCAGCACATCGAGCTCGGCATTGCCGAGAACAACCTGTTCATCCTGCTTGCCGCTCTCGGCCTGTCGCATGAGCTGTTCGGCGAGCGGCTGATCCCCATCGGCACGCTCTACGACCCGTTCATCGCCCGCGGGCTCGATGCCCTCAATTATGCCTGCTATCAGGATGCCCGGTTCATTCTCGTGGCAACGCCGTCGGGCATCACGCTGGCCCCCGAGGGTGGCGCCCACCAGTCGATCTCAAGCCCGCTCATCGGCATGGCGCAAGACGGCATTGCCAGTTTTGAGCCGGCCTTTGTCGACGAGCTGGCGGCGATCCTGCAATGGGCCTTCGAATACGTCCAGCGCACGCCCGCCACCGCCAAGGGCGACGACTGGGTGCACGAACATGACGGCGGCTCGGTCTATCTAAGGCTGTCGACGCGGCCGCTCGATCAGCCGGTGCGCGAGATCGGGGATGCCATGGGCGCCGACATCATTCACGGCGGCTATTGGCTGAAGGCTCCGGCCGAGGGGGCGGAACTCGCCATCGCCTATCAGGGCGCCGTAGCCGAGGAGGCGGCCGGGGCCATGGGCGCCCTGCTCAACCGGGTTCCGGGCGCCGGGCTGCTCGCCGTCACCTCTGCCGATCGGCTCAGTGCCGGCTGGAAGGCCGCTCAGAGCGCCCAGCAGCACGGCCGAAGCGAGCTGTCGCATGTCGAGACTCTGCTAGCGCCCCTTGCACGTTCGGCCCGCCTCGTCACCGTCATCGACGGTCACCCGGCCACCCTGTCATGGCTCGGCGCCGTGCACGGCCATCGCGTCCAGGCGCTGGGCGTGGAACATTTCGGCCAGACCGGAACCATTCAGGACCTTTACGCCCATTACCGCATCGACTCCGACGCCATCATGGAGGCCGCGCTGTCGTCGGTAAGGCGGTAGTGAGGCGGCGCCGTACGGACACGCTTGCGTCATGCCAGCGAAGGCGGCATCCAATAGAGCGGCGCGGCGAGCTAAAAAGGCCTTGTCTGGAGGTGACTGCATGCAGCTCAAGAACCAGTTCGCCCCGCTTGCGCTCTCCCTGGCTGTGCTCGTCCTGCTTTGGCCGGGCCAGGCGCTTGCAGGTCACGACGACCTGCCAGACCCGGCACCGCAGGTCTCCGGCACCGCCCTGCCTGGCGACCTCCGCCTCGACGCGGCCGTGACCGTCTCGGGCCTGTCATCGGGCGGCTTCTTCGCCCACCAGTTCCACATCGCCTACTCCCAGCTCGTCGTCGGCGCCGGCATCGTCGCCGGCGGACCCTACGGGTGCGTCGAGACGATCGCCAACCCGTACTGGCCATTTGCCAAGCTCGACCGGCTTTCGGCAGCCCTTGTCGGCTGTACGCGCTACTGGGGCGATCGCTTCTGGGGCTTGCGCCCGTCTCCGCCAGCGGCGTCGGAGTCGGTGGCGCTGATCGAGCAGGCACGACGGCGCGGGGAGATCGATGACCCCGATTTGTCCGGCGATCGCGTCTGGCTGTTTCGGGGCGACGTGGATGAGATGGTGCCGGAAGGAGTCGCTGACGCGCTCGAAGGGGTTTACCGGCAATTGGCAACCCACGGGCTCGTGGTCCACCGTCACCGGGCCGCACATGGCATGCCGGTGAGCGAGATTGCCCTGGGAGGCCCATTACCGCCGCGCGCCTGCGGGGAGCACAGGACCCCGTTCATCATCGAGTGCGGCTTCGATGCCGCCGGGCTCATGCTGCGCCATCTCTACCCGGATGGCTTAGCCGACGCCCCCGCCGATGACCACGACGCCGGCACGCTCATGGCATTCGATCAGTCCCGGTTCTTCGACCCGGGCGATGCGACGGTCAGTCTGGCCGCCGCCGGATACGTCTATGTGCCGGAGATCTGCCGGACGCAGGGCTGCCGGCTCCACGTCGCCTTCCACGGCTGCCAGCAAAGCATTGAGGCGGTGCATGACGCCTTCGTGCGCCACGCCGGCTACAACGGCTGGGCCGCCGCCGGAGGGATCGTCGTGCTCTATCCGCAGGTCGTGGCGGAAAGCGCCAATCCGAACGGATGCTGGGACTTTTGGGGCTACAGCGGCGATGACTATCGGGTGCGCGACGGCAAGCAGATGCGCGCTGTCAAGGCCATGATCGACCACATGATCGGATCAGCGAACAGGGCGGAATAACCCAATCGCGCCCCCTGGCATCAGCTTCGCCGCCTCGCAAGATGAAATGGCCCGGGAGGTCCTCCCGGGCCGAGCCCGCGCAAGCATTCCCTCAGACCGGCCTCAGGCTACTGAGCCAGGCCGACCGAGTTGATCATGGTGCCTTCGATCACCAGTTCTTCGATGACGCCCGGCACATCGCCGTTCTCGTCGAATTCAAGGCTGCCGGTAGCACCTTCATAGTTGATATCCTGGCCCTCGGCGATCAGCCGCTTGGCCTTTTCCCATTCGCCCGGCAGAATGACCTCGCCGGGCTCGCTGGCCACTTCGCGCAGCGCCTGGTTGAGACCTTCGCGGTCAGCCGACCCATTCTTTTCGATCGCCAGCGCCAGCAGGAACGCCGCGTCGTAGCCCTGGGCGCCGAACGTGGCGTCGGGATCAAGCCCGGCGTCAGTCGCCAGTTGCCGGTAGGTCGTGGAGCCCGGGACCTCGGGCGAGCCCGGACGGGTCAGGATCATGCCGTCGAGATTGCCGGCACCCGCCGCCTGGATCAGGGGCTCGCCGACCATGCCGTCGCCGGCGGCGAAGCGCTGGAAATCGCCACCTTCAACCGCCTGACGGATGATCGTCTGGCCGGAGCCATCGACGTAAGCGAGCACCACCAGGGTATCGGCGCCGCTTGCCGCCAGCGAGCCGATCTCGGGCCGGTAGTCGGCCTTGCCGTCCTCATGGGCCTCATTGATCGCCACCGTGCCGCCCTCGGCCTCGAAGGCGGCCGACACGGCATCGGCAAAGCCCTTGCCATAGTCGTTGTTGACATAGGTGATGGCGATCTGGTCGATGTCGTGGCGCCTGAGGATGCGCGCCAGGATCTCACCCTGGTAGGCATCCGATGGCG
>CAYWVA010000268.1:0-4162 GCA_964461545.1 uncultured Rhizobiaceae bacterium
AAGCCTCGTGCTGCTGGATGGCATGTCCTGCCTCCAGGCGCTCGATGCGGTGCCGCAATGAGCCCTGGCGATGCGGTGGAAAGGATTTCATCGCCATGCTTCCTCTAAGCCATCGACGTATCGCTCATCCGAGTAACCGACGGGCTTGCCGTCCTTTGCCGGGTACACGAGGACATGGTCGACAAACAGAATATCGCGACCTGCATAGACCTTTGCTCGCTCCTCCTTGGAGTCGTAGACCTCATCGGTATGTTGGGAATGCAGTCGGCCTTTGATCCATATCCAGCACTGCGCCTCGCGCTGCGGCGCCGGCGTTAGCCGGTCTTCGAGACGGCTGAGCCGTTTGCCGAGGCGACTGTTGTGGGGGGTCATGCCCCGGCTCCAGTATTCGCCTATGCCGCGTATGGGGCGTGGCGATGGCGTCGGTTGGCCAGCCATTCCCGTAGGGCCAGCCGCATGACGGAGGACAAGGTCTCGCCCTCGGCAGCGGCTGCTTCGGCCGTCTGCTGGGCGAGGCAGTCCGACAAGCAGAACCGCAACTGCCGCTGAAACACTGTCCCCTTCATGCCACCCCCAGTGTCGATGGTCCACTTATGGGAAAGTAGCCCATTCCAAAGCAAAATGCAACCTCAGGCGTTACCTTAAACGATAGTGGCCTCGATGCTGGACAGCTAAGTGACTGATTTTATGGTGACCCCGGCGCGATTCGAACGCGCGACCCTCAGATTAGGAATCTGATGCTCTATCCTGCTGAGCTACGGGGCCTTGTGGTCGTATACAACCGCTTGCGTCGGTGTGGCAACGCCGGCCGACTGTCAAACGATGCCGCAAGGTTACGAAAAAGCCCGTAAGGACGCCCCCCAATGCCTCAACTGGCTGCAGGCGCGGCTCAGGCTGCCTTTTCGGCCGCCTCGAGTTCGGCTGCCTTCTCGCTGCGACGCGACGAGGAGCCCTCTAGCACCTGCTCGATTTCGGCTGTCGCTGCCGGCTCGGTCAGCTTCTTGACCGCCGCAACCTCCCGGGCAAACCGGTCTAGCGCGGCCTCGAAAAGCTGGCGCTCGGAATAAGACTGCTCCGGCTGGCGCTCCGAGCGGTATAGGTCGCGCACAACCTCGGCAAGCGCCATGATGTCGCCGGAATTGATCTTGGCCTCGTACTCCTGGGCGCGCCGCGACCACATCGTCCTTTTGACCCGCGCTCGCCCACGCAAGACGTGGAGCGCCTGGTCGAGCTGCGGCTTTTCCGTGAGTTTGCGCATGCCAACCGCCTCGCTCTTCCCGGTGGGAACTCTCAGGCGCATTTTTTCCTTTTCGAAATCAATCACATAGAGCTCAAGCTTGGTTCCAGCGATCTCCTGTTCCTCGACGTCGACGATCTTGCCGACGCCGTGGGCCGGATAGACCACGAATTCATTGGGCTTGAATTTCAGCTTGCGCGCGGTGCTCTTCTTCTGAACCATACTTTCTCCTAACCTTGCCGCTCCTCGATGGTTCCGAGTTGCCGGATCCCTGTTGCCGCAAATTCCAAGGCCGGAACGCCGACATGGCGAATCGGATGCGCGTGTGGACCTGATTGGGGACTAACCCGCGGTTTGCGGCGTCGCCGTCGCCGGAACCCGCTCCCGCAAAAAAAACACGAGCTCGAAGCCCGAGGATGACCTTCCGACAAGATTGACTACCTGATCGTCATATAGCACGAATGTGGCGGAAATTAAAGGGCAATCTCGCCGAGCCACCTCGTTGTGCAGCCCCCAATGGAGGCAAGTCGCCCTCAGTCGCCTTCACCCGGCTCCGCAGAAAAGTACTTCTCGAACTTGTTTGGAAGCCCCTCCCACTGGGCGGCATCTAGCGGCGGGGGCTTCTTGGTGGTGATATTTGGCCAGACGCTGGCGTATTGGGCATTAACCTCAAGCCACTGCTCGAGCCCGGGTTCGGTATCCGGCTTGATCGCCTCCACCGGGCACTCCGGCTCACAGACGCCGCAGTCGATGCACTCGTCGGGATGGATCACGAGCATGTTGTCGCCCTCGTAGAAGCAGTCCACGGGGCAGACTTCCACGCAATCCATATACTTGCACTTGATGCAGTTCTCGTTCACGACGTAGGTCATGGCGAAATCGGCAGTCCTTGCAGTCTTTCGTTTCCTCGCGCAACGCCAGCATCGCCGAGTGGCCGCCCTATAGCAGGCCCAGTCTCGAACTGCATCACGTTTTTTCGCTCTGCAGGGCAGGACTGCGCACCGTTCACTCCTCGGAGGTGCCCCGTGCAGGCAAGGCGGACGGGGTCGGAGCGGTGAGATCCTCGTAGAGCCGCCGCGCTTGGACGGCCGGACCGCGCCGCACCCCGGAGTCGAGTATCCTCAGAACGCGAATTTGGCCGTGAACCGCAAGCGTCAGAACATCTCCGGGCGCCACTGGATGGCTGGGCTTGGCGATCCTGTGACGGTTGACGCGGACCGCACCCTGACTCACCAGCGCTTGAGCCAGCCATCGCGTCTTCACGATCCGGGCAAACCACAACCACTTGTCGATGCGCTGGGTGCTGCCGGACATCGCCCGTGTTGCACGCGTGCCGCGTTAGCGCTTGCGGCCCGTGAGCTGAGCTTTCAGGGCGCCGAGCACGGCAAACGGCGAATCGCTCGGCGGCTGCTCGGCTGGCGGGCTGCGCGGAACCTGCTGCTGGCGGGCGCCGTGCTTGCCATTGGGCTTCGCCTTGACACCTCGCCCCTTGGCATCCGGGTGCCGCCCGGTCTTGCCGTGCGGGCCGCCATCCCGCGGCTTGTTCGGGCGGCTCTGCTTGCGAAACGGCCCGGTCTCCTTGGGCCACCAGACCTGAATCACCCCTTGTGCCGGTTCTGCGGCTGCCGTTTCAGTCGACTCGTCCGCTTCGGCAGGCTGCAGGGCCCCGGGGGGTGGAGCGGGTGGATCAGACGGGGACGGGACCCCAACCGGTTTCGCCTCGCCAACGGGCTGAGCGGCCGGATCCGACACGCTGGCGTCGGATTCTGGCGATACGGCCCCGCTCTCTGGACTGGCTCCAGGGCTCGCAGCCGGCCCGGCCGCCACCGGCGCTTCCGACGCTTCCGGCTCAACCCGCACCTTGCGCTCCTCGGCGCGGAATCCGAGCGCGCGCAGGACGCTTGAAAATTCCTCGCCCGAGCAGCCTACCAGGGACATCATGTCGGGGATGACTGTGAAGCCCCCGCCGGGAAATGAGCCTTCGGGGCGCGGCTGCTCGGGGAAGGCAGGTTTCCAGAAGACTCGGGCTCGGATGAGATCGCCCAGCCGCTCCAGCATGTCGATGCGCACGGCGCGCGCGCCGCACACGCGGAAGCCGATTATGCGGTAAAAGCCCTTGGGCGTCGCGCCGTCGAACGGCACTGAGGTGAGCCCCTGGCCGGGGGTGGCCGGAACCTCGTGGCGGCTCAACACTGCGTCGCGTTCCAAGCCGAGCGCCCATAGCAGCAGCCTGAGTTGGGTTGCGCCGGGCTTCAGCAGGGCCGGGATGAAGATGTGAAAGGCCCCAAACCTGACGCCATACTTGCGCAAGCTGGCGCGGTCTTCCTGCGACAGTGCCTTGACGTCCTCTGCTACTTGGTCGCGGGAGACGACACCAAGGTTCTCGACCAGTCGAAATGCGAGGCCTCGGGCGAGCCCGGCGATGTCTTCGGCCTCGGCGAGCTTCACCAGCGGCTCCAGCACGGCCGCAATGCGGCGTCTCACAAAGTGCTCCAGCCGTAGCTGCACTGTGTCGCGATCGCCACCCGCCAGTTGATCGTCTGCGAGGAGCTGTAGGCGCGGCTTGAGCACGTTCGCGCCTGGCGTGAGCCGGGCAATCTCGGTCTGCTGCCAGACAATGTCGCCGTTGGCCGTAAGCTCGAGGTCGGTATCGGGTGCGGCTGCCACGGCCTGGGCGCGTACGCTGATTTCGTGGGCCACGGTCTTGAGCGAGGCCGCCTTCAGGGTTTTGCCTTGGGAGCCCTCCGAGCCGTCAGGCACGAACTGAAATCCTCTGATACGGCCGACATACTCCCCCTCAACGGAAATCGCGCCGTCTTCCTCGATGCTGGACATAAGCTCTTCCTTCTGACGCAACCGCCGCATCAGCACGCTTGTCCGGCGGTCGATGAAGCGCTGCGTCAATCGTTCGTGCAAGGCGTCCGA
>CAYWVA010000269.1:0-4152 GCA_964461545.1 uncultured Rhizobiaceae bacterium
TCGAACCTGCCGCCCTGCCTGGAGATAAAGGACTGGAACATCGCCCGCTTGAGGTATCTGAGCGAAAATCCGAGCACCGTGACATCGCGGACCTTGTAGCCGCGGCGCGACTTGCTCATCCGCCACACCACCGTGTAGCGCGAGCCGGACACGAGCGTTACCGTGCTGTGGACCAGCACCTCGTCCTGGTCCATCCTGACGGCGGGACTGATGTCGGCCGAAGCCACCGGATAATGGCGGGCCTGATCGGCAAAATAGCGCGCAATGAACATCGCCACGCCACGGAAGAAGCTGGTGCGCTGCGATGCCTTGAGCTCCGGCTGATACTGCCCGAGCGCATAAAGCGCGATCGCCGGCACGTCGGCATGGCGGTCGATCATTTTGAAGTAGGCAGCCGGCGTGCCGGCGCGCTGCGTGGCGAGAAGATCGGCGGCCACGACACGCATATGGGCGACCGCCGGGTGCTCGACGGCACCTTGAGCAGCGGCGGCGGCGCCAAGCAGAAGCGGCGCTCCGGCGGCTGCGCAGGCGCCGAAGAGAATTGCCCGCCTGTCGATTGGCTGCACGACCGCGTCCCCCTGGACTAGCCTACTGGCGCAGATAATCCATCAAGGCATCGACACTGCCGTTGTTGCGCTGCAGCACCGAGGTGAAACTGGTCTTCTGGGTATTGGCGAGCCAGACGCCGTCGACGCTGACATCGAAGATCTTGTAGGCGCCGCCGCGCTGCACCACCCGCCACAGCACCGGAACGCTGCGACCACCAGGCTGCTCCAGCCGGCTGGCGACAATGATGCTGTCGGAAGCCCCGCGGCTGCCGGAAACGGTCAGGCGCTGGCCCTTGAGCTTGCCGGTGTGAGCGGCGAACACGCCGGAGATATGGCGCTCGACCAGGCGATAGTACTCCGCCCGGCGCGAATCGGGAAGGTTGCGGCGATAGGGCCCGAGCGAGAACAGGGCGATGGCGGCAATGTCGGCGTTCTGCCGCAACAGGGCCCGGAAGCGGTCGACCGAGCCGCTGTTGGCGGCGGCGATCACGCCATTGCCGAGTTGGTCGATGTAAGCCTCCGCTTTGGAGGAGGCAAACGCGAGCGACGGCGCGGCGGCAGCCAAGCCGACGAAACAGGTCGCGGAAAGGACGAATTGGCGACGGGTTACTGTCACTACGAACTCTCCCGGTTATGAATTTTCAGTTGTCACTCGGTCGGAATGGACGGAAGTGCGTCCAAATCAAAATCGTCCAAGCCGCTGGCCATGGCGGCAGCCCGCCTCTGGACGTAGATGTCGCGCACCGTTGCGTAGAAATCGGGCGACGTGCTGCGCAGCGCCTCGGCCTCATCCAAAAACGCCTCGTGGCCCGAAACGGTATAGGCCATCACCGGCGAGGACCTCTCGACAAAGCTGAGGTCCCACATAAGCCAGGTTGCCGGATGGAGCACCGTGTCGACAGCGATGCCGATGGTATCGCGCGTCGTCGACGGCCCGAATACCGGCAGCACGAGATAGGGGCCGGGCCCTGCACCCCACACCGCCAGCGTGCGGCCGAAATCCTCGCTGTGACGTGGCAGTCCGCCGGCCTCGGCGGCATCGACAAGGCCGCCGAATCCGGCCGTGCTGTTCACCAGGAAGCGGACGAAGGTGGTCTTTGCCTGGTCCGGCCTGCCCTGCAGAACATCGTTGGCAAAGATCACCGGGCTGGCGAAATTGTGCAGGGCATTGGCCACGCCGACCCGCAGCGGCTGCGGCACGACGAACCGATAGGCGTGACTGACCGGGCGCATTATGGCGAAATCGAGGATCTCGTTGAAGCCGAAGATCAGCCGGTTGACCGGCTCCAGCGGATCGTAGACGTCGGCGACCAGCGATTCCGGAACGTCGGGGTCCCCCAAATCATGCGACAGGCCTCTGCTCGACGATTTTACGGTGGCCGCTAATTTGATTGTGCCGGTTGCCGCCTCGGTCGCGGTCTCAGAGGCGCTGACCTGCCAGAACTTGGCCAGCAGGGAGCTGTGGGGGCGCTTGACGTCCTCGGAGGCATGATGCGAGCCGATGAAGTTCACGACCGCCCTGTCGGAGGCTTCCGCAGGCGGATCGGCCATGGCTGCGCCGGACAGCGCCGACATGGCGAGCGCGCCTGCCACGAAGGTCATCGCGACACCGTGAAGCCTGAAACCGGACGGCACTTTCGGGTGCAAACGCCAGGGGGTGTTGAGTGGTGACATTACGCCTCGCGCCGATGTTGTCGCAGCTGCAGCTTGCCCGCCGTAGCGGGTATGATACGGCAAAATGTTGTCGCCCCAATGCTCATTCTTCGATATTGACCGAGTTTGGCGAAGGCCGAGTTAAAACTCCTACACGATTATGTCAGAAGTTGAGAACACGCAACAGGCATTTGATAGCGCCCCCACGACGCCCAGGCGGGGGGGATCGCTGGAGGAGTTGGTCGGCGGTTTGCGGGCGGTTGGCGAGATCACCCGGCTGCGGCTGCTGTCCATCCTGTCCCATGGCGAGCTCAATGTCAGCGAATTGACCCAGGTGCTGGGGCAGAGCCAACCACGAATCAGTCGCCACCTCAAGCTGATGAGCGATGCTGGGCTGGTCGATCGGCACAAGGAGGGCAGCTGGGTGTTGTTCCGCATCAGGGAGCAGGGTTCGGCGGCTGAGATCGCCCGGGCGATCTTGGCGCTTCTGCCCGGGGACGATCCGGTTCTCACCGGTGACCGCAAGCGGCTTGGCCGCGTTCTGGAGACCCGCCGGCGCCTTGCCATGGCCTATTTCGGCGCCAATGCAGCCCGGTGGGACTACATTCGCTCGCTACACGTGGCCGAGGAAGAGGTCGAGGCGGCGATGGCCCGCCTGATCGGACCGCAAGCAGGAGGCTTCTACCTCGATCTCGGCACCGGCACCGGGCGCATGCTGGAGCTGTTTGCGCCGCTTGCCGGGCAGGCGATCGGCATCGACCAGAGCCGGGAGATGCTGGCGGTGGCGCGGGCCAAGCTCGATGCCGAGGGCTTGAACAGGGTCCAGGTGCGCCAGGGCGACATGCTGGCGCTGCCCTACGGCGACGGCGTCGCCGACCTCATCACCATCCATCAGGTCCTGCACTATCTCGACGATCCGGCCAGGGCGCTCGCCGAGGCTGCGCGGGTACTGAAGGCTGGCGGACGCCTGCTGATCGTTGACTTTGCCCCGCACGCGCTCGAAGCGCTGCGCGAGGAGCATGCCCACCGGCGGCTCGGGATCGCTGCCGAGGCGATGGCAGCGTGGCTTCAGCGGGTAGGGCTGAAGCTCATTGCCCACCGGTCTCTGAAGCCCCCGGACCAGCGCCAAGGGCAAGGGCTGACGGTTTCATTGTGGATGGCCCGCCGCCCCGCTTCGCCAGACGGCCACAGCGCCGCCGGCGCCTCGCGTGCCATTGCTCGCGACCTAGTCGGGTCGTGACCGGCAAGCTCGCTTGTTCGTCATGCCTGGAAATTGTCTCAAAAAATAACGGGGCTGGTAAGGCGTCGTTAACCTTTTGTTATCACTTAAGCAACCAAGATGTCCGGAAGGTTAACCAGCGGACCCCAGCCATGCCAATTAACATCTCAGTGCCGAATCTGGCCGAGCTCAAGCCGCGGATCACCGTGTTCGGGGTCGGGGGAGCCGGCGGCAATGCCGTCAACAACATGATCGAATCCCATCTCGAAGGGGTGGAGTTCGTGGTCGCCAATACCGACGCCCAGGCGCTGGCGCAAAGCGCCGCGGAACGCCGCGTCCACATGGGGACCGCCCTCACCCAGGGCCTTGGTGCAGGTTCCCAGCCACAGATCGGCGCAGCCGCCGCCGAAGAAGCGCTGCCGGAGATCCTCGACCACATCGCCGGGGCGCATATGGTCTTCATAACCGCCGGAATGGGAGGCGGCACCGGCACCGGTGCGGCCCCGATAATCGCCCGGGCGGCCAAGGAACAAGGGATTTTGACCGTCGGGGTGGTGACCAAGCCGTTCCACTTCGAGGGCCAGCGCCGCATGCTCACGGCCGACCGCGGCATTGAGCAGCTTTCACAGCACGTCGATACCTTGATCATCATTCCCAACCAGAATTTGTTCCGCGTCGCCAACGAGAAGACGACATTTGCCGCCGCCTTCGCCATGGCCGACCAGGTGCTGT
>CAYWVA010000270.1:0-4142 GCA_964461545.1 uncultured Rhizobiaceae bacterium
TTCCTGATCACCAAGCCGTTCCAGGCCGAGATGGTCAAGGCGATCATCAGCCAGGCGCTGTTCTTCGACCAAAAGTCGCACAGCCCGAGGAAGGCTCCAGCTTTCGGGAGTTGATCCTGGAGCCGGCCCCGTGACGTCCAAAGCTTTGGTGCTCGTGGCATGATCTTTGCTAGCTCGAACCGGGAAACGCGCTGCGTTGGTCCTCGCCAGCCAGCCCTAGGACAGGGGGTTCTGCCTGACGAACGGCATTCGTAGGGGCGGTTGACGGTGCTCTCCGGTCGGATGCACCCCGCTAAGGCCGGCCAGCTGACCGAGGGCGGGCGACACGCCGGAGATACCTCGTGACCAAGGACAGGCAAAACAACCGCGAGGAAACGGGACCGGAGCCACTATCGGGCGGCGTCTCCAGACGCGCGCATCTGCAAACGGCGATCAGGCTTGCCGGAGCGACTTTGTCCGGACAGGACCGAGATCTCAGATATACCTGGATTGAGAACCCGGTGCCGCAATTCGGATCCGCTCAGGTCGTCGGGAGGAGCGATGAAGACGTTCTCAGCCCGTCCACCGCGGCTGTGGTGGTGCCGGTCAAGCGGGCGGTGATCGATACCGGCAAGGCGCAACGGGTGGAGTATCGCGAGGAGATCGGCGGCGAGCCGCAGTGGTTCGACTTGCGCATCGAGCCGGAGTTCGACGCCGACGGGACTGTGACCGGGCTCACCTGCGCGTGCATCGACGTCACCGAGCGGGGGAGGTGGGAAGAGCATCAGCGCATCCTGCTGCTGGAACTTGCGCATCGGTCGAAGAACCTTCTGGCGGTGGTTCAGAGCCTTGCCAACCAGACCGGCAAGGGCACGGCCTCGATGGCGGAATTCAAGCGGCGGTTCTTCGGGCGGCTGTACTCGCTGTCCAGGGCACACGAGATCCTGAGCGATTACAATTGGCGCGGTGCCGGCTTGCGCGAACTCATCCGCTCGCAGGTCCTCATGTATGTCGGTGATGCAGGGGAGCGTATCCGCTACGAGGGGCCGCCGGTTTATCTGCGTCCCAATGCGGCACAGCATGTGGGGCTGGCGCTGCACGAGCTGACCACCAACGCGCTCAAGCACGGAGCGCTGAGGGGCGCCAGCGGTGAGGTGGAGATCTCCTGGATGCTGTCGGAGCCGGCCGAATGCGGAGCCCCCCCCGGACTGATGCTGCAATGGAGCGAAACCCAGGACGAGCCCATCGCCCTGCCGCCGGTGCGCAGCTTCGGCCGCGTTCTGTTGGAGTCCGTCGTGCCCACTTCGGTCGCCGGTGAAAGCTGGCTGGAAATGGGACCCTACGGCATCCTGTATCGGTTGCAGATCCGCTCCGATGAACTGGTCGAGCGCCCCGGCGTCCAGGCGATGTCGCCTGGCCACATCCCGAGCATCGCGGCCCGACCACTCGTCCCCTGCCTGACGGAACCATTCACCAAGCCTCGCGTTGCTGAAATCGCCGATAGGGCATCACCGACATCAAAAGGAGGTTCTTCGATGAACTGGGATCGCATCAAAGGCAACTGGCGAGAGTTCAAGGGCAAGGCAAAGCAGCAGTGGGGCAAGCTTACCGACGATGACCTCGATGTGATCGACGGCAAGCGCGAGGAGCTGGCCGGAAAGATCCAGAACCGCTACGGCATCGCCAAAGACGAGGCCGAGCGGCAGATCGACGAGTGGCAGAACCGCGCGTAACAACCAAGGCCATGGCCGCCGGGCTCCCCCGGCGGCCTAATTCTATGTTCGGGCAGGGACGGCTCAGCGGGCCATGCAGATCCTGAACTCCGGGATCGTCCGCGCGGCCAAGTCAATATGCAGATGGCGAGCATGGGCGGGGTCTGAGCCAGGCCCGAGCACGGTGGTGAAGTAGCCGCAGGCGCTTGCGGAGATGGCCCGCATGAATTCGCCTTCCGCCGTATTCGTATCGACGTCCGTCAGGGAGTCAACCGCAACGATTCGGCCGTCGGTGAGCTGAACGGCGCTGACATCGACGGCATTGCCGAGGGCGTGCTCCGAAAGCCTTGCCTCGGCACCGCTGCCGCGACGCCGGCACTGGTATCCCGGCCCCGTGAACACGGCTGCGACCGACTCACCCAGCACGGCGGCGCCGAGCGGGTCGACGACCTCCCTGATCCAATCTGCCAGGACGGTCGCGAACCGGCAGTCCAGGATCGGCCCGCTCGGAAACCTCACCATGCCGAGCCGCGTCTCAATGGCCTCAAGGACGATGGGGTCTGTGACCCCACATTGACCGGGAGTTTCCAGCCCCTGCGCTACTGTGGCCCGCACACCGAGCTGCTTGAGGGCAGACAAGCACGGGCTCACAGTGACGCGTGGTTCGCGGTGAGGTGGGTCCGGCTTTTCTACCGGCAGCGGAACCGCCAGCGCCGATCCGGCCATGGAGGCAAGAACGATGACAACACAGATGCGCCGGGCTGCGGGCACTAACGAGGTCAGAGCCGACCGGTCAGCAACAAGATCAGCAGGACGATCACGACGAGGCCGAGAATGCCGGACGGCGCATATCCCCAACCTCGGCTGTAGGGCCAGGTTGGCAATGTGCCGATAAGGATCAAGATCAGGATGATGATGAGGAGAGTTTGCATGTGATGCCTCCGCTCGTGCCCCTACGGGCCACCGGTTTGTGGCTACCACCCGAAACGCTGTGATGTCCAGAGATGTTCCACAGCGCAGCAGCCGGGAACTGAACTTGCCCCTTGAGCGTTATGAGAGTTCACACCATGATACCGCATCATCGGAGCCCGAACGGAGGACAATCATGACGACGCGGTCCAAGGAGGAAGCTATGGCAGCAAAGAGCCTCGGCCCGAATGAGGGCGACTCCCGGGAACTGAGTAAGCAGGTCGAAAATCTTCGCAAGGATATGGCAGAACTTGGCAACACCGTGCGTGCCCTGGCGCAGGAGGGATCGGCAACGGCTCAGCGCAGCGTGCGCGACGCCAAGGACCAACTGGTCCGGCGCGGCCAGGACCTTGCCGACGACGCCAGAACCGCCGGTCAGCAGGCGGTTGAATACGGTTCGGAAATATTCAAGGACAAGTACAGCGACTTCGAGACGACAGTGCGTAAGCATCCAGCCACCGCAGTGGCCGTGGCGCTGGGCTTGGGCTACCTTGCCGGCCTCCTATCGCGCAATCGTTCATGAATCCGATCGCTCAGGTGGTCGGACTTCTCCGGACCGAGTTGGCGCGACGGGTCAGGGGCTGGAAACGCGCCATCTATGCCGGAGCGGTGGGAGCGCTGTTCCTGACAGCGGCGCTGGTCTTCGTGCTGATCGCCATCTTTCTCTATCTGGCGCAAGCCTATGGGGCGCCGGCCGCGGCGCTGATCATGGCGGCGGGCCTGCTGGTGCTCGGCGTCATCGCCCTGGTGATTGCCAGCATCGATACCCGCAAACGCAATCTACAGGCCGACATCCAGGCCATCGCGTCTCAGCAGGCGGAAGAGTTGAAGCGGTTTACTCCGTCCCGCATTGACAACTCCGCCTTGCTCACGATCCTCGGCGCCGCCTTCGCCATCGGGCTCATGACCGGGCGCCGGCAGCGCTAGGCGCAAACGGCAACGGCCGAGGGGAGTTCACGTCACGGGCGCAGGGCGAACAGCTCCATGGCCTTGGCGTCCACATAGGCAAAGCAGCCGGCGATCTGGGGCGAGAACGGCAGCTCACCATAGGTACCAAGCGCACCGTGGGTTCGGATCGTGCCGGCAAACCCCGGCGCTTCGCTGGCCACCACCCAGACAAACGGCAGCCAGGTTTGGCGCACCGGAGCGCCGCCGGCGGCAATAAGCCGGGCCAGCATGTCGTCCTCAGCCGTGCCGGGCTGGAAGACCACCAGCATCTTTCCGGTCGCCTCCGGCGGCAGGGCGGCGGCGCGCATAGCCGCGGCCATGGCCACCAGCGAGACCGCAATCACCGCAGCGGCGAGCCACAAAGCGAGCTTATGGCCGAGCCCCGGCATTACCGCGCCGACGCCATCACGAACGCCTCGGCCCGTTGCTCGCGGATCGGCCAATGGATGACCGCCGCGGCAAGCCCGAGCGCCACGCCTATCCACCACACCGGGTCATAGGAACCGTACTGATCGTAGAATCGCCCACCGAGCC
>CAYWVA010000271.1:0-4130 GCA_964461545.1 uncultured Rhizobiaceae bacterium
ATCGGCATCTCGATCGTGCTCGCCGACATCATGCTGTGGGGCTGGGGCGGCACGTCCTATCAGATCCTCACCCCCGACTGGCTGCGCGGCCCGATGACCTTGCCGGTGGTCGTCGGCATGCGCGGCGAGGGGGAACTGGTCTATCTCAGCTATCCGCTTGTGCGCCTTGTCATATTGGTGGCGGCCATCGTTATCGGCGTCCTGATGTGGCTGGCCCTCAACCGCACCCGGATCGGCATGCTGATCCGCGCCGGCGTCGATGACCGCGATATGCTGCAGGCCACCGGGGTGCGTATCCAGTTGGTGTTCGTCGCCGTCTTCGCCTTCGGGGCGGGGCTGGCCGGGATCGCCGGGGTGGTTGGCGGCACCTTCCAGTCGATCGCCCCCGGCGAGGACGTGCGCTTCCTTCTGGCCTCCCTTGTGGTGGTGATCGTCGGCGGCATGGGCTCGATCCTCGGAGCCGCCATCGGGGCGGTGCTGATCGGCCTGTCGGAACAGTTGGGCTCGGTCTACTTCCCGACCTATTCGATCGTCTTCACGTTCATGATCATGGTCCTCGTGCTGGCCTTCCGGCCGCAGGGCCTGCTGGGGAGGGCGTGAGGCCGTGGCGGTTCAGGACAATGTCGATCTCGCCGCCGCCCGGCCTGCGGTGCGCCCGCCGACAAACTATGTCCGGTGGCTGGAGCAGATTCCGGCCGCCTACTGGCTGATCGGGGCCATCTTGGTGTTCATGCCCGCCGTGGCCAGCGACTTCTGGCTCTTCCAGGTCTGGGGCTGGGCCTTCATCCTCGGCATGATCGCCCTCAGCCTGATGTTTCTGGGCGGTTACGGCGGCATGGTCAGCCTGGCGCAGATGACCATTGCCGCACTCGGCGGCTACATGGTGGCGATTCTTGGCGCCAGCAGCATCGACACCATCAGTTTGGGCTGGCCCCTATGGCTCGCCGTGCCCGTGGCCATCATCGTCGCCACCTTGTTCGGCACCGCAACGGGCGCGCTGGCGGTGCGCACCCGCGGTATCTATACCATCATGATCACCCTGGCGGTGGCCGCCGGGTTTTTCTATTTCACCCGCCAGAACTACACCATCTTCAACGGCTATAGTGGATTTCCCGGCGTCCAGCCGCCTGTGGCCTTCGGCATCGCCTGGCGTCAGCCGATCCCATTCTACTATCTTACTTTGTCGTGTGCGGTGCTGTCCTATCTGGCGGTGATCTACGTCTCCCGCTCGCCCTTCGGGCTGGCGCTGCAGGGCATCCGCGACAATCCGCGACGCATGAGTGCTCTCGGCTTCAACGTGGTGGCCCATCGCATTGCTGCCTACACCTTCGCCAGCGTGATCGCCGCCGTCGCCGGCATCCTGCTGGTCTGGCAGAACGCCCAGATCGCCCCCGGCACCGCCGGCATCGGCCCGGTCATCGACATATTGGTGATTGCCATCGTCGGCGGCCTGGCCCATCCCATCGGGCCGTTCATCGGCGCCATCATCTACGTCGTGCTGCGAACCTTCTCGCCCGAGATCCTCGAAGCCGTCGGGTTTCCCGGGGAGCGTTTCAAGACGCTGATCGGCCTCGGATTCCTTGCCATCGTGTTCTGGTCTCCCGACGGCGTGCTCGGCTTGTGGGCGCGCTTCCGGCAGCGTTTGGGCAACGCCTCGCGGCTGTCGCGTTCAGGGGAGGCGGAGCGGCGATGAGCATGTCGGTTGCCGAACGGCTGTATGCGACCGCGACCGGCAATGCGCTGGAATTGCGCGGCGTCACCCGCATGTTCGGGGCGCTTGCGGCGATCCTCGACGTCACCATGACCGTGGAGCCCGGAGAACGCCGCGCCGTGCTTGGCTCCAACGGCGCCGGCAAGACCACACTGTTCAACTGCATTACCGGAGACTTCCTGCCCACCTCCGGAACGGTTCGCCTGTTCGGCGAGGACGTGACCGCCTTCCCGCCACACGAGCGCATCCGGCGCGGCTTGCGTCGGACTTACCAGATCTCGCTGCTGTTCGGCGGCTTGAGCGTTCTCGACAATGTCTATCTTGCGGTGCGCGGCGTCTCACGGGGGCGCTACTCGCTCATCCGGCCGCGCCGCAGCGAGGCGCTGATGCAGTCGGCCCTTGACCTGATCGAGGCGGTGCATCTCGGCGATGTCAGCCAGACCATGGTGTCGGAGCTCGCCTATGGTCAGCAGCGACAGCTCGAGATCGCGCTGGCCCTTGCCGGGGCGCCGCGCCTCATCCTGTTCGACGAGCCGGCGGCCGGCCTGTCGCCGACCGAGCGCGGCGAGCTGATCGAGATCCTGACCAACCTGCCGCGCCACATCGGCTACATCATCATCGAGCACGACATGGACGTGGCGCTTCGGGTGGCGGAGCGCGTCTCGATGATGCACAACGGCCGGATCTTCAAGGAGGGCCGGCCGGACGAGATCGAGTCCGACCCGGAAGTTCAGGAGCTTTATCTCGGGGGCGGCCATGGCTGAACGGATGCGCTCGTCCGCCGCGGCCCTCGAGATCCGCAACCTCAATGTCTATTATGGCGCCTCGCACGCGCTGCAGGGTGTCAACCTGACTTTGGAGTCCGGTGCCCTGTCGGTGGTCGGGCGCAACGGCATGGGCAAGACCACATTGTGCCAGGCGATCATGGGGCTCGTTCCCGTCGCCAGCGGCTCGATCATTTTTTCCGGCCAGGGGCTGGTGGGGCGGCAGCCCGCCGACATCGCCCGGCTGGGTGTAGGATACGTTCCCCAGGGCCGCCGCCTGTGGCCCTCGCTGACAGTCGATGAGCATCTGCATCTGGTGGCGGCCGGCCATTCCGGGGAATGGACCGTGGAGCACGTCTACGACACCTTCCCCCAGCTCGCCGAACGCCGCAACCATGGCGGCGCCCAGCTTTCGGGCGGCGAGCAACAGATGCTCGCCATTGCGCGTGCGCTGCTGCTCAACCCGCGCCTGCTGGTGATGGACGAGCCGACCGAAGGCCTGGCGCCGCTGATCGTGGCTCAGGTCGAGGAACTTTTGATTCACCTGGCCCGCGACAGCGACATTCACATCCTGGTCATCGAGCAGAATATCGGCGTTGCCACCATGGTGTCCGCAGAGGTCGCCATCATGGTCAACGGCCGCATCAATCGGGTGGTCGATGCCGCACGGCTGGCCAACGACCGCGAGCTGCAGCAGCGCCTGCTCGGCGTCGGCCGGCACGGCCACGAGACCGAGCCCATTGCCGAACCCGGCGACGAGGACAGCCCGCCTGAGGCGGCAGCGCCCCGGCGCGGGCCCCGCAAGATCTACATGTCCAATCCCACGCTGCCGACCCGCTGGTCCCAGCCGGCGCCGGTGGCGCGCATCGAGGCTTCGGCGCGCACCGACTCGGGCGCTGGCGCGGAGCGTTCGCCGCGCAACGTCGAGCTCAGGCCGCTGACCAGCACCGGGGAAAGCGTCGTGCTGGTCGCCGGCACCTTCGATACCAAGGGCGCCGAGCTGCGCTTCATTCGCGATCTGTTGACCGGCGCCGGCGTCCACACGCGTCTCGTCGACATCTCGACCAGCGGCAAGCCGTCGAGCGCCGACATTCCGCCCCACCAGTTGGCGGCCTTTCATCCCCGCGGCGCCAGTGCGGTGTTCACCGGCGATCGAGGGTCTTCGGTGGCCGCCATGACGGTCGCCTTTGAGCGCTGGGTGCAGCGCCAGACTGGCATCGCCGGCATCATCAGCGCCGGCGGGTCGGGCGGCACGGCCATCGTGGCCCCGGCCATGCGGGCGCTCCCCGTCGGGGTACCCAAGCTCATGATCTCCACCGTGGCCTCCAGCGACGTTCGCAGATACGTCGGGCCGTCCGACATGTTCATGCTGCATTCGGTTGCCGACATTCAGGGCCTCAATTCCATGACCCGGGCGGTTCTGTCCAATGCCGCCCACGCCATGTCCGGCATGATCAAGGCGCGCGCCGAGGCGACCAAGGCCGGTCCCGCATCGCGCGCCAGGCCGCAATTGCCCAGCATCGGCCTGACCATGTTCGGCGTGACCACGCCGTGCATCCAGCAGATCACTGCAGCGCTTGAAGATGATTACGAGTGCCTGGTCTTCCATGCCACCGGCATCGGCGGCCAATCGATGGAGAAGCTCGTCGAGTCCG
>CAYWVA010000272.1:0-4119 GCA_964461545.1 uncultured Rhizobiaceae bacterium
TGCGATACTCCTCGCGCGCCGCCTCTTCGGTCGTGTTCTCCTGCTCGAAGGTCTTCTTTTCGCGCTCCATCTCGCGCGTCAACGCCGACCAGATCTGCTGGAACTCGGCCTCGACGAGCTTTTCGGGAAGCTCGAAGTCATAGAGCTTGTCGAGGGCATCGAGCACCTCACGCTTCAGCTTCAGATTCGCCATGTTGGCGTACTCGCCCGTCAGCCGCTCCTTGAGCATATCGCGCAGCTTGTCCAGGCTTTCGACGCCCAGCTTCTTGGCAAGGGCATCGTCGGCCACGGTTTCCTTCGGGGTCTCGACGCTCGCCACCTTCACGTCGAACTCCGCCGACTTGCCGGCCAGCTCGCCGACTTGGTAGTCGTCGGGAAATGCCACGTTGACCTTCACGTCGTCGCCGGCGGCGGCGCCGACAAGCTGGTCCTCGAAACCGGGCAGGAAGGTGCCGGAGCCGAGCTCGACCTGCACGTCCTCGGCCGTGCCGCCCTCGAACGGCTCGCCGTCGATGCGGCCGACAAAGGAAACGGTGAGCCGGTCGCCCATCTCAGCCTTGCCGCCGTCTTCGCGGGGCTCGAAGTCCTTGTACTGAGTCTTGAGGCGCTCCAGCGTCTGATCGACCTCCTGGTCCTTGACGGCGACCACCCAGCGCTCGAGCTCGAGCTCGGAAGAATCCTTGAGCTCGATCGGCGGCACCACCTCGAACTTCAAGGTGTAGGCAAGGTCGGCCTTGCCCGCCATGATGCTCTCGACCTCGGTCTTGTCTTCCGGCAGGTCCATGTCGGGCTGATAGGCGGGCTTGAGCTGCGCCTCGGCCAGCGCCCTTTTGCTGGTGTCTTCGAGCTGCTGCTGGACAACCTCGGCCATCACCGACTTGCCGTAGACGCGACGCAGATGCTGCACCGGCACCTTACCGCGCCGGAATCCACGGATCTGGACCCGCCCCTTGAGGTCGTTGAGCTTCTTGATGAGATGCTGCTCAAGCTCGTCAGCCCGCACCGTTACCTTGAGTTCGCGCTTCAGGCCCTGATTGAGGGTCTCGGTCACTTCCATGGCGGTCAGTCCTCGTTCGCGTGCATGGGGTGAGCGGCACGCAACTATGGTCCAGCGGCTCGTCGATCGTGGCTCAGGCGTCGAGCCAGAAGAGAGCGCCGTCGAACGTGGTGCGGGCGGAGGGACTTGAACCCCCACGGGCGATGCCCACAGGAACCTAAATCCTGCGTGTCTACCAATTCCACCACGCCCGCGGGCACTTTCCGGCAAATCTCGGGCCAACCCGGGCCGCAAATCGCCGGCCTCTATAGCAAAGGGGGCACGTCCGTACCAGTGCCGGGCGCAAGTGAAATCAACTCGCACCCGGCCGCAACACCGTTACCCGATCAGCCTGGCAAGAATGGCCGGCAGGCAGCCGGGCAGATCCTCCGCAATGAGCCCAGGACCGAAGTGGCGGGCGGCTTCGCCATGCAGCCACACCGCTGCGCAGGCCGCCTCGAAGGCGTCCATGCGCTGGGCCAGCAATCCGAGGACGAGGCCAGCGAGCACGTCGCCGGTGCCGGCGGTGGCAAGCCAGGGCGGGGCATTGGCGGTGACGGCGGCGCGCCCGTCGGGGGCCGCGATCACCGAGTCGGGACCCTTGAGGAGCACCACCGCGTTCACCGCTTGAGCGGCCTTGAGCGCGCGGTCGCACTTCGATTGTGGAAGGTCTCCCAGGTAGCTGAAGAAGCGCCGGAATTCGCCATCGTGCGGGGTCATGACGACAGCCCGGTCGGGATTCTCGGCGATCGCCTCGGCAAGCTCGCCGGGGTGATCGGCGAACACGGTGAGGGCATCGGCGTCGAGCACCACCGCGGCGCCTGAGGCGAGACAGGCCCTGACCTTGGCCCGTGTCGAGCCGCTCAATCCCGCGGCCGGGCCGATCAGCACGGCGGTCTTGCGGCGATCCTCAAGCAGGCGGGCGAGCGCTGGCGCGTCATCGGCCTCGGCCAGCATGATGGCGGTGAGGTGGGCGGCATTGACCGACAGTGCCGCGCTTGGCGAGGCCATTGTGACGAGCCCGGCCCCGGCCCGCAGCGCCGCCATGGCGGCCAGGCGTGCAGCCCCGGTGTTCCACGGCCCCCCCGACACCGCGACCGCATGGCCGTGGCAGTACTTGTGCGACTTGGGCTGGCGCACCGGCAGTTTAGCGTGCCACAGCACCTGCAGGTTCTCGTACAGCTGCGGCACGATCTCATCGAGCACCTGCCCCGGTATGCCGATGTCGACGAGGATCGTCTCGCCGCAATAATCTCGCCCCGGCATCAGCAGATGGCCCGGCTTCTTGCGGAAAAAGGTCACGGTGAGGTCGGCCCGCACCGCTGTGCCGCGCACCTCGCCGGAAGCGCCGTCGATGCCGGAGGGGATATCGACGGCTACCACCGGAATCCTTGAGCCGTTCAGCACCGCGACCAGATCGGCGACCGGCCCGTCGATCGGACGCGAAAGTCCGGCGCCGAACAGGGCATCAACGGCGAGATCCCGGCCTTTGAGGACATCGGGGTCGGCCGCCAGCGTCTCTCCCGACCAGCGGCCGGCCATGATGGCAGCGTCGCCCTTGAGTGCCTCGCGCGCCCCCATCAGTGCGATGCCCACCGGCCAGCCGGCCTGTGCCAGGTGGCGGGCAACCACGAAGCCGTCGCCGCCATTGTTGCCCGGCCCGGCGAGCACCACGACCGGGCGCGCGCTCCAGCGCGTCATGACCGCCTGGGCGACCGCTCGACCGGCATTTTCCATCAAATCGAGCGACGCCACCCCCGACGCCACTGCAAGGCGATCGGCGCGCGCCATCTCTTCCGGCCGCAGGAGCGCGGCGCTTTGGGCCCCGGACGTCATGACGCGGGTGATCTTGGGTTACCGGCACGCCGCAAGCAAGGTCCCGCTGAGTGCGCCGCATCGGGGAACGTTACCGGCGCCCGGGAATTGCCATCTCGGTGCTCGATGTCAACGCGCAAAAAGGGAGACGGCCATGGCGGTCAGCACCCGCCGCAGCCATTGGAGTTTGTTGCGAGCTTTCCTCCTCGGCGCGGTACTGGGCACAGCCGTTGGCGCGATGTGGGGCTGGCTCGACTACGGCGCCTTCGAAATGGGCCATTTCAGCAACTACATTCTGGGCTGCCTGTTCCTCGGCGGCTTCGCATTCCTGGCGGCTGCGGCACTGCGCAACTGGGTTCGACGCAACCCGTTGTAGCCAGTAAAAGAGACCCAACACATTTGAAACTGGTTGCCACGCCAAGCGTGACCGCGTTAGCTTCCCTGTCGTTGCGGAGGCCGTCGCGGTCTCCCCGGAGAGGTTCATGGCATCCGAGCAGAAAATCCACGATGAGGCGCCCGCTCCACGCTCAAGCCGGCGTGCTGAGCTGGCGACTTTCGTGATCCTTGCGGTGCTGATCTGGCCGGTCATCGCGGTTGGATTTGTGGGGGCCTACGGGTTTCTGGTGTGGATATGGCAGATCATCTTCGGCCCGCCCGGGCCGCCTGGCTAGAGGATTGTTGTGGCAGGCGCGATCGATCATGGCCGTCGTAGGTTTCTGAAGGGACGCGCCCCGCAGGCGCCGGCACCGGTGACGATCGCTACCGCGTGCCTTGCCAGGCAGGGGATCACCTGCCAATCGTGCGGCGACATCTGTCCCGAGGTCGCGATCTCGTTTCATCCCCGAGTGGGCGGCCCTCCCCTCCCGATTGTCGATCACGATCTGTGCACCGGGTGCGGGGACTGCCTCGCCGCCTGTCCGGCCACCGCCATCACTGTAGGACAGTTTCCATGACGAAGGCTGTTCAAGACGTCGTTCATATCTCAAGCGCAGTGATCCGCGCCTGGCCGGACCGCGTCGCTTCCGTCACTGATGCCATCGAGCGGATGGCCGATGTCGAGGTCTTCCATGTCGAGAACGGCAAGATCGTGATAGTTCTCGAAGGCCCCACCTCGGGCGCGGTCGGCTCCCGGCTGGCCGAGATCGCCCTCATCGACGGGGTGGTGTCGGCCAATCTCGTCTACGACCAGGTCGAACCCCTGTCATCCCTGGGAGAGCTTCCATGACGCTTACTCGGCGCGACATGCTCAAGGCGCAGGCCGCAGCGAT
>CAYWVA010000273.1:0-4098 GCA_964461545.1 uncultured Rhizobiaceae bacterium
TCGCCGGCATGGATGGCGGTGGTTCTCAGCCGCCAGCTCTTGTCGTTGGAGGTCGCGGTCATGGGGGAAAGTCCTATCGATGGCTGCCGGGGAACAACTCGCTGCCGGCCAGCATTTGATGGAGATTGCTAGGAGATCGCGGGCAACATGGCAAAAGCTTTGAGAGGCCCGCGGGTTCCCGCCATGGGCCAGTCGCGGGCGCTTGACCCAGTGAGATTGCGTCCGCGGCGTCTCGTCGTGGTGCGCCGGCACCCTTTCGGTTGTAGATCAGCCGCCGAGCCCGGTTTATGCCGCAATCGCACTCCATCTAGGCGCCGGTACCTGGAGACGTCCATTCATGCCGTTCGATATCAATGCCCTGATCGCTGCCCACGCCGGGGAAGGCCACGAACTCTACGCGGCTCATGTCAATCCGCGCTTTGCCCGGGCGCTTAAGCTTATCGGCTTTGACCGCACCTATGTGCGGGGCAGGGGCGCTTATCTGTGGGACGACACCGGCCGGCGCTATCTCGACATGCTGGCCGGCTATGGCGTGTTCAGCATCGGGCGCAACCACCCGGTGGTGAAGCAGGCACTTATCGACGTCATGGCCAACGACGCCTCGAGTCTGGTGCAGATGGAGACACCGCTGCTGTGCGGCCTGCTGGCGCGCCAACTGAAGGCGAGGATCGGCTACGATCTCGACTACGTCTACTTCTGCTCCACCGGTGCCGAAGGCATCGAGACCGCCATCAAGTTCGCTCGCCGGACCACCGGCAGATCCCGCATCGTTTATGCCTCTTCGGCCTTTCACGGCCTGACCACAGGCGCGCTGTCGCTCAACGGCAGCGACATTTTCCGCGACGGCTTCGGCACCGCCATCGACAGCTCCAGGGTTCCCTTTGGCGACCTCGTGGCCTTGCAGCGGGAGCTGGCCAAGGGCGACGTGGCGGCGTTCTTCATCGAGCCGATCCAGGGCAAAGGCGTGAATATCCCACCTGACGGATACCTGGCCGACGCCGGCCGGCTGTGCCGCCAGCATGGCGCCCTGCTGGTGGCCGACGAGGTGCAGACCGGCATGGGGCGCACCGGCAAGTTCCTCGCCCTGCACCACGAGGCCGGGGCCGAGCCCGACATCGTCGTCATGTCCAAGGCGCTGTCTGGCGGATTCGTGCCCATTGCCGCGGTGGTGATGCGCCGCGCGGTCTACGACCGGGTGTTCTCGTCCCTCGACCGGGCCGTGGTGCACTCGTCCACCTTCGGCAAGAGCAACTTCGCCATGGCGGCCGGTCTGGCGGCGCTTGCGGTGCTCGATGACGAAGACCTCATGGCCAACGCCACCGCCATGGGCGATCTTGTGGGCAGCCGCCTGCTCGAGCTCAAGACCCGTTACGAGTTCATCCACGACGTGCGCTGGCGCGGGCTCATGGTCGGGATCGAGTTCGCCCGGCCGCAGTCGCTGAAACTCAAGACCGCGTGGGCGGCGGCCCACAAGCTGAACCAGGACCTGTTCTGTCAAGCGGTGACCATTCCGCTCCTTGCCGACCACGGTGTCCTGACCCAGGTGGCCGGCAACCGCATGACGACCATCAAGCTGATCCCGCCGCTGGGGCTCACGACCGGCGATGTCGACTGGTTCATCGACGCATTCGAGCACGTCATGGCGGGGCTGCACCGCTTTCCCGGCCCCGCCTGGGACAGCCTGGCGCGGATCGCCAGGAACGTGCTCTCCCCCGCCTCGGGGCGAACCGGAGTGAGTGCCATATGAACGACCGAGCCGAGCGTTCCGGTGACGCGCCGGCGGGCCGCTCAGACCCGGCGGCGGCGCCCGAGAGGCCCAACATCTACGGCCGGATGGCGAGGTTCTCGGCTCGCCGGCCGGCGCTTGTGATCCTGCTTTATGTGGCGCTCGCCGCGGCAGGCCTCGTCGTCGCGGTCCTCAGACTGGAGGTCGACACCAACCCGGGCCGCATGATTGCCGGCGATCTGGAGTTCCGCGCCGACTTCGATCAGTTCAGCCGGCTGTTCCCGGCGCTCGACAACAACTTCGTGGTGACGGTGGAGTCCGAAGACGGCGGGATTGCCCGTGAGGCGGCGCGCGCGCTGGTCATCGCCTTCCGGGGCAGGCCGCACCTTTACACCTCCGTCCAGGCCCCCGGGACCGGTCGGTTCTTCGATGAGCATGGCATCCTCTATCTCGGCATCGAGGAGGTCCGGCAGATCGCTGGACAGCTGCGCGAGGCGCTTCCCACGATCCAGTCGCTGGCCGACCAGCCCACCTTGCGCGGCATGTCGCGCCTTATCGGCGATCTCCGTCTGGCTGCCGAGTTCGGCAGGGCGCCACCTGAGATCGCCACCTTCTTTTCGGCAGCGGGAACCACGGTTCAGTCCGTAGAGGCCGACGCGCCGCGACCGCTCGACTGGACCACGCTTGGCCTGGACACCCCGACGATCGACCAGACACGCTGGTACGTGCTGATCCGTCCGCGGCTCGATTATACCGCGCTCGAGCCGGCCGAGGTTCCTCTGGGCGTGGCGCGCCGCATTGTCGCCAACGAGCAGGCGCGCCGGGGTGACACCGTGCGGCTGGCGCTGACCGGCGAGGCGGCCATGAACGCCGAAGAGCTCCAGACCGTGTCGCAGGGGGCGGCAGTTGCCGGGGTGGTGTCCTTCCTGCTGGTGACCCTGGTTATTTTCCTCGGCTTCCCGGCCGTCCGCTTCGTCCTGCCGGCCGTCGTCATGCTCGTGCTCGGCATCCTCATCACGGCCGGCTTTGCCACCGTGACGGTCGGCTATCTCAACCTGATCTCGGTCGCATTTGCGGTGCTGTTCATAGGGCTCGGCGTCGACTACGCGGTCCATGTGATCCTGCGCTACAACGAGGAGGCCAAGTACACCGAATCGGTGATCGACGCCCTGACCCTGAGCGCCCAGCATATCGGGCCGTCGCTGGCCGTCATTCTGCTCACCACCGTGCTGGCCTTTCTCGCCTTCACGCCCACCAACTTCGTGGGTATGGCACAGCTCGGCATCATTGCATCGGGCGGCATCCTGATCGCATTTGTGGCCTCACTGACCCTCATACCGGCGATCCTGAGCCTGCTCAAGCGGCCAGACCCCGGCGCGGCGGGCCTGTTGTCGACCGGCGCTCTGCACCTGCCGAAGGCGGTGCGGCGGCTGTGGCTCATCCGGGCGGCCAGCACTTCTGCGGTGCTCGTTCTGGCTGCGCTGGCCGCATTGGCGTTGCCTCAGGTTCGCTTTGACGGCGATCCGGTCAACCTCAAGGACCCGAGGTCCACGGCCGTCGTGGAGTTCGAACGCATACTTGCCGAGGAGCCGGGCCAGGTCTACGCCGCCCAGGTGCTGAGCGAACCGGGCGAGCCGGCGCGTGAGCGCGCTGCCGCCCTGACGGCCCTGCCGGAAGTCGCCAGGGTGAGCACGGTGGAAGACTTCGTGCCAGCCGACCAGGACGACAAGCTCGCCGTGCTTGCCACACTCCGGGATCAGGTTCCCACTGAGGTGGATTTCGGCGGAATTCTCACGCCCGAAGACCGCCGCGGTGCCGTAGAGCGGCTGAAGGAGGATCTCGGGGCGATCGCTGCAGTCGAGACCGTGCCAGCTCAGCTCGCCGCTGCAGCCGGCCGCTGGCAACAGGCGCTGATCCGGTTCGATTCCCCGGAGCCGGCGCCCCCCGAGGCGCTTGAACGGCTCGAGCATGCGTTCTTCGCCGACCTGCCGACACTCGTGCAGCAAGTCCAGCGGCTGGTGGCCGTCGAGCCGATCACCCTCGACAGTCTCGAACAGAGCGTCAGAAATCTCTATATCGCCCGCGACGGCCGCTGGCGCCTCGAGGTCGTGCCGAGCATGGACATGAGCGAGGAGGCCAATCTCGAGCGCTTCGCACGCGTGGTGCGCGCAGCGGCTCCCAACGCCACTGGCACGCCGATCGAGATCGTCGGCGCCGCCAACGTGGTCTCCTCGGCCATGCTGATCGCCACCCTGTTGGCGCTCGGCCTGGTGATCGTCGTGCTCGTTCCGTTGCTGGGCCGGGTGGTCGACGTGGGGCTGGTGCTGGCGCCGCTGCTGCTCGCCGGGCTGTTGCTTCTCGGCTACACGGTG
>CAYWVA010000274.1:0-4081 GCA_964461545.1 uncultured Rhizobiaceae bacterium
AAAATCATCGCCGGCTGGCAGCGCGACGCGGCGGCCTTTCGCGCCGCGGCCGGCGGCGAGTTCGACCTCGTCTATGGCGACCATCCGCGCCAGCGCCTCGACGTGTTCCGCTCCAAGGACGACCAGGCCGGCCCCATGGCGATGTTCGTGCATGGCGGCTACTGGGTGAACTTCGACAAGGATCACTTCAGCCACATGGCCCGCGGCCTCGAGTTCCACGGCGTGCCCATGGCCGTGCCGTCCTATCGCCTGGCGCCCGAAGTGCGCATCATCGACATCATCGACGACCTGCGCCGCTGCTGCCTGTTCCTGTGGCAGCGCCACGGCCGCCGCCTGGTGATCGCCGGCCATTCGGCAGGCGGCCATCTCGCCGCCGCCATGCTGGCCACCGACTGGAAGGCTGCTGGCGCGCCCGAAGACCTGGTGATCGCCGGCCTCGGCATCAGCGGCGTCTATGACCTGCGCCCGCTGATCCCCATCGCCGTCAACGACGTCCTCAAGCTCGAGGAGCCGGAAGCGCGCTGCGCCAGCCCGCTGCTGTGGGCGACGCCTTCAGGCGTCTTTGAAGCCTGGGTCGGAGATAAGGAGAGCGAGGAGTTCCGCCGCCAGAGCCGCACGCTGGTCGCCGCCTGGCTCGGCGCCGGGGTCGAGGCCCGCTATCGGGAAGCTCCGGGGGCCGATCACTTCACGGTCATCGCCCCCCTCGCCCAGCCCGACTCTGACATGACCCGGGCGCTTGCCGGGCTGTGCGGGGCGCCGTGAGCGTGCTGGCCTCGCCCGTCGAGACTCCGTCGGGCAAGGGTGCGGCCGACGAGAACTTCCCCGTCGGCTCGTTCCTCATCGCCCGCCCCTTGCGCCCGCACGTGGCGGCCTACTACGCCTTTGCCCGCGCCATCGACGACATCGCCGACAATCCCGAACTGGCCCCATCGGACAAGCTTGAGCGCCTCGACGCCATGGACCGGGCGTTGCGCGACGGCACGCGTAAAACCGATCCGGCCTTTGCCAAGGCCCACGCCTTGCGCCGTTGCCTGCTCGACACCGGCATCGATTTCGCCCATGCCAGCGACCTCGTTTCGGCCTTCAAGCAGGATGCGGTGAAGGGCCGCTACGACGACTGGGCCGAGCTCATGGATTACTGCAACCGGTCGGCGGCCCCGGTCGGCCGCTTTCTGCTCGAGCTGCACGGCGAGGACCGGCGGCACTTTGCCTATTCCGACGCCCTGTGCAACGCCCTCCAGGTCATCAACCACCTGCAGGACTGCGCCCAGGACTACGTCCGTCTCGACCGCGTCTACCTGCCGTCGGACTGGCTTGATCAAGCAGGCGAGACCGTGGAGGCGCTGGCCCGGCCGCGCGCCAGCCGCGGATTGCGCCAGGTGATCGACCGCTGCCTGGCGGGCACCAGCGAGCTTCTACGGCAGGCCGATTTGTTGCCGGCGGCGCTCAACAGCCGGCGGCTTGCCATGGAATCGGCGGTCATCGTCAGGGTTGCGCACCAGCTCGTTGACGAGCTTGCCCGCCGCGATCCGCTAGCCGAGCGGATCGAACTGACCCGGGTGCAGTTTCTGTCGTGCGCGCTGCGCGGCGCCGCTTCGGGCTTGGTCGCCTGATCATGGCGGAGCCCGCCAGTTCAGCGCATTGCCCAGAAGGATGAGGGCCGCGCCGACCACCAAGAACGCATCGATGCCTTCCGAATAGAGCAGCCAGCCGGCCACCGCGGTCACCGGCACGCGCAGGAAATCCATCGGCATCACCACGGTGGCATCGGCCGACGTGATGGCCTTGGCGAGGCAGAAATGCGAGGCCGTGCCGGCCAGCCCCAGGGCCAGCACCCAGGGCCATTTCTCCGCCGAAGGCCACACCCACACCTGCAGTGCCGGGAGCAGTCCGATGACGCCTTGCAGGGCGAACATGTAGATAACGATCGTCAGGCTGTCGTCGGTGCGCGTCAACGACTTGGTCATGACCACCGTGACCGCGAACACCACTGCGGCATAGAGCGCGGCGACTTGGCCGAGGCCGATGGGCGACAGGCCGGGCCTTATGATGATGAGGATGCCGGCGAATCCGAGTGCGATGGCCGCCAGGCGCAGCCCTGTCACCCGCTCGCCGAGAAAGATGCCGGCCAGGATCGCGGTCCAGATCGGCAACGTGAACTCGATCGAGATCACTTCGGCCAGCGGAATGAGAGAGATCGCCAGGAACCAGCAGTACTGGGCCGAATAGTGGGCGAGGCTGCGTGCCAGGTGCCATCTCAGCCGGCCGGTGCGCAGCGATCGGCCACCCTGCCAGGCGATGAATGGCGAGATGAACATCACCCCCAGAACGCTGCGCCATAGCATGACCACGAACACCGGCAGTTCACTGGTGAGTTCGCGCCCGCTGATCGTCATGGTGAGGATCGCGGCGAGCCAGCCGGCCATCCAAAGGGCGGCTCTCGTGGTCGGTGATGCCGGCACTCAAACGGGTCCCCCAGCGCGTTGCGATCGCAACCCTAGCGGCTGGTCCGACGGGCGTGCAATGGGCGGGGCCTCCCCTGCGAGCAGCAGAGAAGAACCCAGCTTGTCTAATCGGCTCAGCCCGGCATCAACATCCGGGCGACGCCCCCCAGGACGAAACGCCAAGTCTGGGTAAAGCCGCACGCATCGGCGGTACGCTCGGGTCGTGTGGCCGGGCCACAGCCGGGGATGGCGGCGTGCGGCGTCACCTTGCCGCTGGTGGCAAGGATCACCCGCCTGGAGGCAGGACCCACCTCGATGTTCATTTTGGCCTTGGCCCAGGCATACAGAAGCGCCACGGTCTTGCCCTCAAGAAAGCCGTTGGCCTCGATGGCCTTGCGGCTGAGGATATCCGCAACTGGCGTATCACGATGGGCCTTGAGCAGATTGGTCGCACCTCGTGCCCCGGCGAAGTGCGCCAGATACAGCGCCGCATCGGTCGGCTGCACACCCTCCCTGAGCAGATAGGCGCGGTTCTGCTCCGTAAGATGGATGATCATTTCCCGCGACAACGCGAAGTCGCCGCGCAATTCCAGGATTTCGTCGTCGGGCTTGGCGGCGAGATCCGGCCGGTATTTTCTCACCATATCGAGCCAGGTGGCCTCGATGAACTGTCCGGCCCCGAACGCCGAGGACAGCGGTTTGCCCGTCACCGGATCGCAGGGGCGGGCCTGCGAGTTGCCGCTGCTTTCCGCGGTGATCACCTTGTCGACGAATTCGCCGCTGAACGCGGCCTTGGCAACAAGCGCGCTCGAGGGCGCCGGAACATCCACATAGTCCAAATTCGGATCTCCTCAATCGCTTGGGGCACAGCCCTGCCCTCGCCGCTCGTTGCGAAACATCCGAGCTGGCCGGACCGGCTTGCGTTCTTAAAATGCCCCCTAACATTGACGACGGGCCCAGGCGGGAGCAACCCTGGCGCGGCAATAGTACGCACCGGTTGCGTGGAACCTATCTGAGAGGCTGTTGTGGGCGCGCCCTCAGGGCGGCCGGCCATCTTGCATTGTCACGCCCATGCGTTCAGGGTACGGCGCATATGGCACAAACCGACAGGAGAGCTGACATGACGCAGACTGGGACAGACAGGCGCAGATTCCTGGTGGGCGCCGGCCTCACCGCCGCTGCCGGCGCCGGAACCGCGGCATTTCCCGCCCCGGCCATTGCCCAAGGCATCCGGCGCTGGAGCATGGTCACTGCCTGGCCGCGCAATCTGCCGGGGCCGGGAACCGCCGCCCAGTCGCTGGCCGACCGCATCAGCGCCCTGTCCGGCGGGCGCATCGAAGTGGAGCTGCACGCCGCCGGCGAGATCGTGCCGGGCAATCAGGTGTTCGACGCCGTGGCCGAGGGTACCGCTCAGCTCTATCACGCGGTGCCGGCCTATTGGGGGTCGAAGTCGCGCGGCATTCTGCTGTTCGGCTCCCAACCTTACGGACTGCGCGCCGATGAGCAGGTCGGCTGGCTCGAGCACGGCGGCGGCCAGGCGCTCTACGACGAGATGTATGGCCGCTTCGGCTTGAAGCCGTTCTTGTGCGGCAATTCCGGCACGCAGTGGGCCGGCTGGTTCCGCAACGAGATCAATT
>CAYWVA010000275.1:0-4056 GCA_964461545.1 uncultured Rhizobiaceae bacterium
TCACTGCGCTCGGCGCGCTGCTCTCGCGGGGCTACCGGCCTTGCGCATGCCGGGCCGCCTCCTCGATGGTTGCGAAGGCCTCGAGAAGCACCTGGCGACGGTCGAGATTTAGGGCATTGGCGCGGCGAATGGAATGGCCGATGTCGTGATGGGCTTGCGCCCAGGGCCGGGCGGCCCTCAATCCCTCTGACACCGCCTGACGCCGTGCGGTGGCCGCAATCCAGTCGCACATGAGGTCGCTGAACACAGGGAAATCTTCCGCCGCGTCGACCCGCTTCAGGTGACTCGCAATCTCGATCAGGCCGCTGCGGGCAAAGGGCGGCGGCTGGCTGGCCAGTTCCTGAAACTTCAGGAACAGCCGGGCGCCTTGCGAGCCGATGAGGGCAAGCGCCCGACCAGGGCTGCCCTGGGCGAGCGCAGCGATCGCGGCAATCTCGTCCGACGAGCTATCGCGACCGGCGCCAAGCTCGACCAGCGCCTCGATGACCGCACTCGTTGCGAGCGGCTTGAGATCAAGCTTGATGCATCGCGAGCGGATGGTGGCGAGCAGCCTGCCCGGCGCATGCGCGACGATGACAAACACCGACCGCGCCGGCGGCTCCTCCAGGATCTTGAGCAGCGCGTTGGCCGCCTCGCCATTGAGATCATCGGCGGCGTCGACGATGCACACCCGCCAGCCGCCCATGGCCGGAGAGAGTGAAAAGAAATGGCTTGCCTCGCGGCTGACCTCGACACTGATGGCGCTTTTGAGCCGCTCGATCTTGGGGTCGAAAGCTCGCTGCACCACCAGCAGATCGGGATGGGAGCGGGCGGTGACAAGCGCCACGGCCGGATCCTTGGGTGCCACGTCCAGGTTGTGAGGCGGCGCTGAGAACGCCGCAGGGTCCGGGTGGCTGAACAGGAAACGGGCGAAGCGATAGGCAAGCGTCGCCTTACCGATGCCGCGCGGGCCGGCGAGCAGCCAGGCATGATGCAGCCTGCCTGACAGATAGGCGGCGACCAGCCGCTGCTCGGCCGCGTCCTGGCCTAGCAGCCGGCGGGTCAGTCGCGGATGATGCACCTCGCGCGGATCGATGATGTCGGACATGGCGGCTCGCGATATCACCCGGCGATCCGGGCAGCAACTGTCAGCCACACGAGGTTCGATACGTCGTCCTTGGGACGGGCGGCATCGACCACGACGCAGCGGTCGGGCTCCGCCCTCGCGATCTCCAGAAACCCTGCCCTGAGCCGCAGGTGGAAATCGAGGCCCTTGCGCTCGAATCGGTCCGACCCCCCAGTCTTGTGCCTGCCGGGATCGCGCAGGCGGGCGCGCTCAAGTCCAAGCACCGGGTCAAGATCAAAGATGATGGTGAGCTGCGGGCGATCATTGCCGACGATGGCGCGTTCAAGCGACCTGAGCAGGCCGAGGTCGACCCCGCCGGCGTAACCCTGATATGCGGTGGTCGAATCCATGAAGCGATCGCTCACCACCGCTGCCCCGCGCGTCAGCGCCGGGCGGATCGTCATCTTCAGATGATCCTCGCGGGCGGCATAGTTGAGCAAGGCTTCGGCGATCGGCGACCAGCGCTCCGTCTCGCCGCCCAACAGCAAGCCGCGGATTCTCTCGGCGTCGGAGGAGCCGCCCGGTTCGCGGGTCACCACGACCTCGCGGCCGGTGCCGGCGAGGCGCTCGGCCAGAAGCGCCGCATGGGTCGATTTGCCTGAGCCCTCCCCGCCTTCGAGCGTGACGAAAAAGCCCGGCAGCGTGGGCTCGCTCATCCGCCGAAGATCATGTAGGCGACGCTGTCGATGGCCCGGCTCCACATGGGCGCAGCCTCGCCGACGGGCTGCCCGGTGACCAGCGGGGCCTCGGAGATCAGGCGGCCGTCCACTCGGAAGCGCACCGTGCCCACCTCCTCGCCCCCCGCCACCGGTGCCCTCAGCGGACCGTTATAGGCGACCTCGATGGTGACGCTGTCCCTTTCTTCGTCCGACAGAGCCAGGCGCACGTCCTGCTTGGCGGCGAGATCGACCCAGCGCTCAGAACCGCCCCAGACGCGTGCGCGCCCGACGCTCTGGCCCACCTGGTAGAGTTCGACGGTGCGATACTGCCGGAAGCCCCAATCGAGGAGCTTCTGGGCTTCATCGGCCCGCTCGCGCGCCGAGCTCAAGCCGTTGATCACCATGATCAGCCTGCGCCCGTCGCGCTTCGCCGAGCCGGTGAGGCCATAGCCCGATGCGCTGACGTAGCCAGTCTTGATGCCATCGGCGCCGGGATAGCTGCTGAGCAGCGGGTTGCGGTTGCGCTGAGTGATATTGTTCCAGGTGAACTCGGGCGTGCTGTAGAACTGATAGTAATCCGGAAACACCTCGATGAGATAGCGGGCGAGCAAAGCCAGCTCGCGCGCCGTCATCTGGTGCTCGGGATCGGCAAGACCGGTCGCATTCTTGAAGGTGGACCGCGCGAGGCCGAGCTCGCGGGCCCGCTGGGTCATCAAATCGGCGAAGGCACCTTCCGATCCGGCAATGCCCTCCGCGATAATGATGCAGCCGTCATTTGCCGACTGGACGATGACCCCTAGGATGAGGTCACGCAGTTCGATGCGCGAATTGAGCTCGGCATACATGGTCGAGCCACCCGATGTCGCCCCGCCCCGCCGCCAGGCATTCTCACTGACGACAAACTCGTCATCCATGCTCAAGCGTCCTGACCTCAGGCGCTCGAACACCATGATCATGGTCATGATCTTGCTCATGCTGGCCGGATGCATGAGCTCGTCGGCGTCCTTTTCAAACAGCACCTTCCCGGACGAGGAATCTATGAGGATCGCCTGTTTGGCCTTGGTCTGAAACGGCGGCGGCGTTTGCGCCTGGGCCTCCGACACAAGCGCCAGCAAGCCCATCGCAAGGCTCAAGACGAAAGCCAGGACGGCGTGCCGGGCGTCGTGATGCCGCCGCCAGCAAGGCGCTGATGACATGTCTTTTTCCTTTTTGGTCGGGTTGCAGCTGCCTTCGGCACAAAAGCTATAGTCGCCTCGCAGTGAAATCAAGGCATAGCGCTGCCAGTCAATTCTGCGCCACGACGAGCCTGGCGTCGCGGTGTCCGGCGGCGTGGACGCGGGCAAGAGCGTCGTGTGCCGTATCCTCACCGCTCAACGGGCCCACCTGCACTCGATAGTAGCGATCGTGCCCGAGATCCACCGGGGTGATCAGCACCGGGCCGACGGAAGCGACATTGGCCTTGGCGCGCCCGGCATTGGTGGGATCTCTGAACGAGCCGACCTGGACATAAAAGCCGCCGTCCTGGACCTCTGGTCCGGCGGCGTGCTGCCGATTTGGCACCGCCATGACCGGCTGGACCGCTGCAGCGCTCGTCTGCTGGGGTATTGCGGCGACAGTGGCCGGCTGGACCGCTGCTGTGGTCGACTGCTGCGGCTTTGCTGCCACCATGACCGGCGGGACCGGGTCGCTATGGTCGAGTTTGTTGTTCATGGCCGCAAGATGTGAGCCATTGTCGTTGAGCGGCGCAACGCCGAGATACTGGACCCGCACCTTGGCCGTCCCCCTGTTGCGGAAGCCAAGCGCGTCCGCCGACTTCTTGGACAGGTCGATGATCCGATCGGCAACGAAGGGTCCGCGGTCGTTGACCCGCACCACCACCGCGCGACCGTTTTCCAGGTTGGTGACCCTTGCATAGCTCGGCAGCGGCAGCGTCGGATGGGCGGCAGACAAATAATCCTGATCGAACCACTCGCCGTTCGAGGTCATGCGGCGATGGAAGTTCGGACCGTACCAGGATGCAATCCCAACCTTGTCATAGCTTGAATCCTCACTGGGGTGGTATCGCCGGCCGGCGATCTCATAAGGTTTGCCCACATGGTATCGCCCGCCGCCTTTCGGCAACGGGCCGGAGCCCTGGTACATCGGGCTTGGCGTGCCGGCAAAGGGATCGCGGCTCTGGCTCGAACAGCCGTTGAGAGCGAGCCCGCCGACCAGCGATGCGGCTAGGCCGAGGCATAGCGGAAGATATCTCACCCGGGCAATCCGAAACGCCAGGCGGTACGGTGCACCCAT
>CAYWVA010000276.1:0-4051 GCA_964461545.1 uncultured Rhizobiaceae bacterium
CCAAGGGCGCCATCGACGCCATGACCATCGGGCTCGCCAAGGAGGTGGCGCGCGAAGGCATCCGGGTCAATGCGGTCCGCCCCGGCCTCATCGTGACCGATATCCATGCGTCGGGCGGTCAGCCGGACCGGGTGGAGAGGCTCCAGGATGCGGTGCCGACCGGCCGCGCCGGGACCCCGGAGGAAGTGGCCGAAGCCATTTTGTGGCTGGCCTCGGACCAGTCGTCCTATGTCACTGGGGCGCTCCTTGATGTGTCCGCCGGCAGGTAGCAGCGTCCCTTGCGGCCGCGGTTGACAGCACCGCCTGGCGCTGGGCATTGTTCGGGCCATGGGGCTTGCATCCGATCTGGCCATCCTTGATGGCCGCCAGTCGCCGACCGCCGCAGCCGTGCAGCGCGGGGTGTGCCGCATGCTGCGCATGGCGAACTTCGCCATGCTGACCGAATTCGCGCTGTCGAGCGGCCGGCGCGCCGACGTCATCGCCATCAGCCCCAAGGGCCGCATCGTCATCGTGGAAATCAAGTCGTCGCTTGCCGACTACCGCGCCGATCTCAAGTGGCCCGAGTACTGGGACTTCTGCGATCAGCTGTTTTTCGCCATCCCGACCGATCTGGCCCCCGACATCATCCCGCCCGAGGCCGGGCTGATCGTCGCCGATGCCTGGGGGGCGGAGATCGTTCGTTGCCCGACGGAGCGCCTGATACCGGCAGCGCGGCGCAAATCCCTCACCCTCGGGCTTGCCCGCACTGCAGCCCTGAGACTGCACAGCGTTCACGACCCGCGCGCCGGGCTGTGACCACTTTGGCCGCACCGCCTATCCGTCCAGCCAGGCATCCCAGTGCGGCCGGTCGCCGAACCGGCTGGCGAGGAAATCGACGAAGCTGCGGACCTTGGCCGATAGATGCCTGGGGTGGGGATAGACGGCGCTGATCGGCGGCTCGTAAGGCCGGTAATCGGCCAGGATGCGTATCAGGCGACCGCTCTTCAGGTCGTCTCCGACGATGAACGTCGGCTGGATGATGATGCCGAGACCGCGCCGGGCAGCGGCCGCCAGGGCCTCGCCATTGTTGCTGTTGAGGCTCCCGGAGACCCGGATCGACTGGGCGCCGTCCACTCCTTCGAAGCGCCATTCGTCCCAGGTCGACATGTAGGTGTAGCCGAGGCAGTTGTGCCCGGAGAGGTCGGCGGGATGGCGCGGCTCGCCGCGCCGGGCCAGGTAGGAGGGAGCGGCGCACACCGCCATGCGGCACAATGCGAGCCGGCGGGCGATGAGCGTGCTGTCGGCGAGCCGGCCGATGCGCACCGCCACATCATAGCCTTCCTCCACGAGGTCGACGATGCGGTCGTTGAGCGCCATGTCGACAGAGACCTTGGGGTGGAGGGTTGTAAAGTCGGCGACCGCCGCGGCCAGGTGGAGGGTGCCGAAGGACATCGGCGCGTTGATGCGCAAGATGCCGCGCGGCTCCGCCTGGAGCTCACCGACCGCCAGTTCCGCTTCGGCGAGGTCGGCCAGCACCCGCACGCAGCGCTCGTAATAGACCCGGCCGACCTCGGTGAGGCCGACGCGTCGGGTGGTGCGATTGAGGAGTCTGGCGCCGAAGTGCTCTTCCAGGTCCTGGACATGCTTGGACACCATGGCGCGGGACTTCCTGAGCGAAGCGGCCGCGGCGGCAAATCCGCCGCGCTCCACCACGCGGACAAAGGCTTCGATGGCATTCAGCCGGTCCATGGCGGGTCACTGGTCAATGTCAGTGGACAGTCTAGCCATCATCGACGGGATTATCCAGCGGCGCCGCGGCATTATCTTGAGGCCTGAAGCAACCGCGGTTGCCGAGCCTCGCAAACGGTTGGCGCCGCCAGATCAGGGATCAAAGCCATGATAGACCAGCAAACCGCTCCTTACGCCGCGCTGCTGTTGCGCGTCAGCCTCGGCGTCATGTTCATCGCCCACGGCCTGCTGCTCAAGGTTTTCACCTACACCGTCGCCGGCACCGCCGGATACTTCGAAAGCATCGGCTACCCCGGCTTCTTCGCCTACCTGGTCATCCTCGGCGAAGTCGGCGGCGGGCTCGCCCTGATCTTCGGCGTGTGGACCCGTGCCGTCTCGCTTCTGCTGCTGCCGATCATGATCGGCGCCACGCTGGAGCACACCGGGGCCGGCTGGTTGTTCACCAATCCGGGCGGTGGCTGGGAGTTTCCGGTGTTCTGGACCGTGGCGCTGGTGGTCCAGGCGCTGCTCGGCAACGGCGCCTGGGCGCTGAGGCCGGCATCCCTGCTGGCCGGCCTCACGCCGGCCAGCCAACAGCTGCGTTGAACCGCTGCAGGCCGGCGCCTAGATAGACAAGAGCGCCGGCCTTCCCCGCCATCAGGAGCTAGTGACCATGAACCCGACATCCTCGACCGCCGCCGCCCACGGCGCCAACTTGCGCACCAGGCCGATCGACCCTGGCGTCCGCATCGGCCATGTCCATCTCAAGGTGGCCGAGCTTGACCGGGCGCTTGCATTCTATTGCGGCGTGCTTGGCTTCGAGCTCATGCAGCGTTACGGCACCGAGGCCGCATTCGTCTCAGCCGGCGGCTATCATCACCACATCGGCCTTAATACCTGGGAGAGCCGGGGCGGCTCGCCACCGCCTCGCGGCACCACCGGGCTTTTCCATCTTGCCATTCTTTATCCCAGCCGCGCTGCTCTGGCCGATGCCTTGCGCCGGCTGACGGATGCAAGAGTGGCGCTCGACGGGGCCAGCGACCACGGCGTCAGCGAGGCGCTTTACCTCCGCGACCCCGACGACAACGGTATCGAGCTTTATTGGGACCGGCCGCAGGATCAGTGGCCGACGGGCGAGGACGGCAGCCTGGCCATGTACACGCGGCGCCTGGATCTACAGGCCCTGCTGCGTGAAGTGCCGGCCTGACCCGGATGCAGCGCTAGCGGGGCGCCGGGTCGGCTTCACCGGTGCCATCGCCGTGGCCCATACGTGCGGCCGGAACCTTTTCACCAGAAGTCTGTTACTCATCGCCTGACGCCCCGTGAGGTTGGGGGAGAGGCCGCAAGCCTTCCGGGACTTTCCGGTCTTGCGTCCACGCGTGCCGATGGAGCGACCGAATCCGATCTTTTGCATATCCATCGTCGCGCGCTGCCCGAGCGCGGGGATAGGCGGCCGTCTGTGGCAGGACTCCCGTCAACCACTGGCGGCCTCACAACAATAAGAAAGAAGGACGGTCTGCCATGAAAATCGCGCAAGTTGCCCCACTTTATGAAGCCGTGCCGCCCAAGCTTTACGGCGGCACGGAGCGCATCGTCGCCTATCTCAGCGATGCATTGATGGATCTCGGCCACGAGGTGACGCTGTTTGCCAGCGCCGATGCCCGGACCAAGGCAAAGCTCGCCGCGGTCCGCGATCAGGCCATCAGGCTCGATCCTCATCCGCTGAAGTCCGACGCGGCGGCTCACCTGACCATGCTGCACCAGGTGCGCCGGCGCGCCGCTGAGTTCGACGTGATCCATTTCCATGTCGAGCCGGCGCACCTGCCGCTGTTTGAGAACATGGCCGAACGTACCGTCACGACCATGCACGGCAGGCTGGATCTCAAGGACTTGCCGGAGCTCTATGCTTGCTGGCCGCAATTCCCGTTGGTCTCGATCTCCAACCATCAGCGTCGCCCGTTGCCGCACGCCAACTGGCTGGACACGGTTTATCACGGGCTCCCGGTCGACCTGCTTAGGCCCAGCTTTGCGCCAGGCGGTTATCTTGCCTTTCTTGGCCGCATCTCCCCGGAGAAGCGCCCCGACCGGGCCATCGAAATCGCCAAGCGGGCTGGCATGCCCCTAAAGATCGCTGCCAAGGTGGACGTGGTGGATCAGAGGTATTTCCATGACACCATCGAGCCGCTGCTCGACCATCCGCTGGTAGAGTGGATCGGCGAGATCGGCGATGGGGAAAAGTCGCGGTTCTTAGGTGAAGCCGCCGCGCTCGTGTTTCCCATCGACTGGCCGGAGCCGTTCGGTCTGGTCTTGATCGAGGCGATGGCCTGTGGCACTCCGGTGATCG
>CAYWVA010000277.1:0-4045 GCA_964461545.1 uncultured Rhizobiaceae bacterium
TGGATGCGCGGCCCCGTCGTCATCACCAGCACCAGCACCAGTTCGTCGCGCCGGGGCGCATCGTTCAGGCCGACCTCCATGGCATCGAAATGGCTGCGCACATAAGACGCATTGATGTGGGTCACCGGCACGTCGAGACGCGCCCCCGGCCCGCCGACCTTCTTGGTGGAGGGCACGATGGCCTTGGCGCCGCCCAGCGCCTCGCGCATGGCGTAGCCTCCCGGCGCATGCCACAGGGCGGCGTGGTCGAGCTCGCCGGCCTCTCCTGCAATTGCGCCCTTGCCGAAGCCCTCCACCACCTTGCGATCGCCGCCGAGCGCCTGAATCAGGCGCTGCGCCATGTCGAGGCCGAGGGGCTTCAGGTCCTCCATGAAGCCTTCGATCTCGGGCTCGTAGCGGCCGGCGAAGGGGTTGGCGATGACGGTCACCGCCGCGGCCCGCCTGAGCGGCGTTGCGGCCCGCGGCCCGCCCTCGTGGAAGATCTCCTCCACGACAATCTGGCGCTTTCGTATGATCAGTTCAGGCATCGACCCTGTTCTCCCTGCTAGCGCTTGCACCACCGCGCCACCCGCGTTCGGGGTCTCCGACCAGCCGGACCATACCTCCGAGCACCAGGACGGCGGCGTGCAGCAATCGGTCTTCGATCATGGCTCCAGCCGCTTCCGCGCCGGCGGCCACGGCAGCGCTGATGTCGCTCGGACACAACAGCCCCACCCCGACCGTTACCAAACGCATGCCCAGATCGCTGTCCGGGTCGAGCGAGCAGGCGGGCTCGCGGCGCACCGCGCGGTGCCCGGGCAGGTCAACCGCATTGGCGATCAAGGTCGCGGCCGCATCGGCCTCAGCTGCGGTGGTCCCCAGCGCCGTTACCGAGTCGGCGATGCCGAGCGACAACGAGCGTCCGTGACGGCCGCTAGTGGCAATGCCGCGCACCGGCATGTCATGGCTGACCTCGATGGCCCCGGGCGAACGCGGATTGCGGGGATCGACCACAAGGCCGATCCTGAAGCTCTCGCCAGGGCCCGATGAAATCCTACCAAGATGCAGGGCGATATCTCCGCCGTTGTTGACGTAGGCACGGGCGAGCGTCCTGCGGTGGACCATGGCCGCCAGCACCTCATCGGCGACCGCACCGGCCACCGCCGCCATCGGCGTCACGAAGCGGGGCAGATGGCCGGCGGTGGCGCGCCACATGCGCCTCGCGGTGCTGCCTTGCACAGGACAGGCGCCAGCCGTGACAGGCTTTCGCAGCAGCGGCAGTTCCGCCACCAGTTCGGTCAAAATCGTCTGGAACCGCGCGATGGCCTGGCGGTAGCTGGCGGCGACCTCGTCCGGCGCCCCGAACGCTTCCACGATCAGGTCGATGGGGCCGTGATTGAGGTGCAGCCGGCGGCCATCTTCAAGCAGTGTGGGGCGTGCACCCTCCATCGCCGTCACCAGCGAAAGTTCTTGTGGGCCATCGGCCATGGGTTGTCGCGCAAGAGGGAGACGGTGCGCCGGTCGGCGGCGCCTTGCACATCCTCCAGCTTCACCACATCGGCCATATGGCCGCCGAGAACGCGATAGTCCTCGAGGCGCAAGGTGAACTCGATGGGCGCCACGATGGCCGGCGTCGGCACGTATCCGAAGGAGTTGTCGGGCATGCGGGTGACGTCGACCATGAAGGTAATGCCGCCGCCCGGCCACACGAACACCGGGGCGCCGCCGCTCGACACATAAGTCAGCATGTCCTTGACCGAGCGGGTCAGGTTCACCGGATTTTCCGTGACGCCGGCCCGCAGGCTGCCGCCCGCCCCGCCGATGAACATGACCGAGCACAGGGCCGGCTCGCAGTTGTCCTGGATGCGCTCGACGCTGAACTGCAGGGCGGGCGGCAGGTCGTGGGGGCGAGGCTTGAGGTCGTGGTCGAGCACGTAATAGGCGTAGTGATCGCCGGTGGTGGAGACCATCAGCAGGGTGAGCCCCGGCCAGGCGTGCTTGGGCTCGAAGTCGCGCAGGATGGACAGGGGATCGGTCACGTTGGTGCCGCCCCAGCCGGTGCCGGGCTCGGCGACCTGGAAGTATCGCCCGGGCGTCGATCTGCGGCCCTTGATCTTGATGCCGGTGTTCCTGGCGCCGAGCACCCTGCCGGCTTGGTGCTCCGACAGCACCCCGGTGATATGGTCGTCGACCACCACCACCTCGTCGACATGGGCGAACCACTGCTTGGCGAACATGCCGATGGCGGCCGAACCGCACCCGACGCGCATCCGGGTCTCGCGCTCGCCATTGACGACGGGCGCGGCTCCGGCCTCGACCACCAGGCTTGCGCCGTTGTCGATGACCAACTCGACGGGCTTGCGGTTGCACAAATCCATGATGGTGTCGCAGGTCACGCGGCCTTCCTTCTTGGACCCGCCGGTCAAATGATGGACACCGCCGATTGACAGCATCTGGGAGCCGTATTCGGCCGTCGTGACGTGGCCGACCGGTTCGCCCTGGCAGCGCACCAGGCTGCGTTCGGGACCAAGATGGCGGTCGGTGTCGATCTTCACCTTGGCGCCGCAGTAGCTGAAGATGGCTTCGCTGACCACCGTCACCATGTCCACGCCCTCTACCTGGCTGGAGACGATGAACGGCGCCGGCTTGTAGTCCGGATAGGTCGTACCGGCGCCAATTGCGGTGACGAAGGTGCGGCCGGAATGCACCAGGCCGCCGTCCCAGTCGGGAGTGCCGGCGAAGGGCACCAGCGGCGTTCCCTTGGCCTGAGCCCCCTCGATGATGACCAGGGGATCGACACGGGTCAGTTCGCCGGCCACGTTAGCGTAGCGATCGCAGGCCCCTGACCGCCCTTCCGCGATGTAGCACAGCACCGGACAGGCATCGCAGCGGATCTTTTCGCCGGCGGTCATCACGACGCCCTGGCCGTCCGCGCCGCCTTGAGGGCAGCGTGCAGCTTGTCGGGGGTGACGGGAAGATCGCGCACCATTACCCCGGTGGCGTCGCGTATGGCGTTGAGGATGGCCGGGGCGGTGGGGATCAGCACCTGTTCCCCGATGCCCTTGGCGCCGTACGGACCAAGGGCGTCGGCTTCCTCCACCAGGATGGTGCGGACCTCCGGCATGTCGCCGGCCGTCGGGATCAAATAATCGTGCAGGTTCTCGGTGCGGCCGGGGATGAACTCCTCCATGAGGGCAAGTCCGAGCCCCTGGGCGGAGCCTCCCTCCACCTGTCCTTCGATCAACGTGGGATTGATGGCCCGGCCGACGTCATGGGCGGCGACGAGGCGGCGGACGCGGGTGCGGCCGAGTTCACAGTCCACCTCCACCTCGGCCAGATGAGCGCCCCAGCCGAACGCCGCATAGGGCTCGCCCTGGCCATCGCCATCGAGTCCGGTGGTCGGCGGGTCGAACGTGCCTTCGGCCCGCAGCACGAAGCCATCCTCGTCGGCCTCCAGCGCCGCGACGTCGAGGCTCTGCTCGCCGGCGATGAGCCGCATGCCATCGAGTGCCAGCACAGCATCTTCAGGGGCATTCATACGCAGCAGGATCTGGTCGCGCAGGCTGCGGCCGGCCAGAAACGCCGCCTTGCCCGACACGAAGGTCTGGCGCGAGGCAGAGGTCTTTCCGGCATCGGCCGTGACATCGGTGTCGGCGCTCACCAGGGTGATCTTGTGAACGGGGAGTCCGAGGGCGTCAGCGCAGATCTGGGCAATGACGGTGTTGGAGCCCTGGCCGATGTCGACCGCCCCCTGGAACAGCAACACAGTGCCATCGCTCTTGAGCCCCACCTTGATGGTGGAGGGGTTCGGCAGCGAGGTGTTGCCGCAGCCATACCACATGCCGGCGACACCGACGCCGCGGCGCAACCCCCCGTTTGACAAGGCATTGAAGGCAGCCGCGCTGTGGCGGGCCGCGTGCCAGTGGCTTTTCAGCGCCTCCAGACAACTGCGGATGCCCACGCCTTGCCGGAACACTTGGCCGGTGGCCGTCGGCACGCCGTTGTCGAGGGCATTGAGCAGCCGGAACTCCAGCCGGTCCATGCCCAGGCGATCGGCCAGTTCGTC
>CAYWVA010000278.1:0-4037 GCA_964461545.1 uncultured Rhizobiaceae bacterium
ATGCCGCGGGAATTTCTCCCTTCGGCATCTATAAAGCTAGCCGAGCGCGGCGGGCGGGCCATGGCGGAAAGCGCGCATTGACCGAAGCACTGCCTCAGGCAACTTGGCGCGACGCGCATCCCCAAAAATTCAACAACTTGGGAGAGCTGTCGCGGCCCCGTCAGCGGTCCGTCCGGAGGCTCTGCTGCCTCATGCGCAATGAGCTCAGCAAGGCGTCGATCGCATCGACTACGGGCGCCATGCCGACTGCGCCCACGAGGTGCCGCTCGATCGTCATCGAATGGGTGCCTGGAACCGGATAGCCAAAGAAAAACACGGGCGTGGCGTCCACGCGATGCGCCAGAGCGCGCGCCATCCCTTCATCTAGGGGCATCTGTTGTTCGCCCGAGGCTACGCATGCGGTCAGTCGCTCCGGATCAAGGCCCGTTGCCCTGGCCAGCCGCTCCAGATTGGTACGTTCCTCACCGGGAAATTCTGGGTCGATGAGCAGCGCCCGGTGCACGGCCCAGTAACGACCCTGCGCTCCGGCACAGCGTGCGACGATGGCATCGCGTACTGCCCCTGGCCCGAGCAGCGGGACTTCCACGGCGAAATAGCGAACCAGTCCCTTGTCGATGTAGCGAGTGCGAACCTCGTCGAATGCAGCTCGCGCCTGCCGGGCACAAAAGCCGCAGCGGTAGTCCACGAACTCGACGACCACTACCGGGGCATCCGTGGCACCCAGTGATGCGGCCTGGGGGCCGGGGTCAAAGTCGGTGGTAAGGCTCTCCGATGTTCCTGAAAGCTCTGCTTCCGCAATGGCGGCAGGCGTTGGGGCCACGGCGAGTATTGCCAGCGCCCAAACCAGGCTTTTCGCATGATCAGGGCGGTAACGCCACCACCGCCACCGCCCTGTCGCTGATCGTTGCCGATGGTCGACTATTTGCAGGTCTTTGCCCCGGGCTTTCCGGTGCACTTGTTGGAACAGCAATCCGAGTTGGCACTGCAGGGAGCGCCCGGCGCGCCAAGGTCGCAGCCACCGCCACCGCCGCCGCCATCATCGCCACCACCACCATCACCGCTGCCGCCCTTCGCCTCGAGGAAGTCGAAGGCGGCCTTCGCCTGCACCAGGCCGTAGCCGTACGAATTGTCCTTGCCAGCGGCTCCGAGATCCTCTGCGGTCTGCTGCAGGGCATTCCGGATGTCAACGTTCGACCAGTTGGTATTGTGGCTCCAGATCAATGCTGCGACGCCGGAGACGTGCGGCGTTGCCATCGAGGTGCCGTCGAAATACGCATAATTGCCTTTAGCCACGGAAACCGTCGAGGAGCTGCCCGGCCGATTCTGCTTGAGGAACTGCCCGTCGGCCTGGCTGATGCCGACGGACGGGATCGTCGTCGTCGTGCCACCCAGCGTGCCGGAGAACAGGCCCGCGGCGTTGTTATAAATCACCGCGGCACTGCCGCCCCCGTTCTGGCAGTTAAGCACCTTATCGGCAAAGCTGACCTGGCCCCGCTCGATCAGGCATACTTTGCCGCTCGCGGCGGTGCAAGTCGCAGTGCCTAGGCCGCAGTCCACCAGATTGCCACTGCCATTCGTATTCGGCGAACCCTCCATCGCGATCGCCTCATAGGAGACGTTGGCGACCGTGAGATTCTCGTCCTTCCCGGTCCCCGTCGGCACGGTGGAACGCACCGCGACACCCGGGGCGGCCAGTTCCACCGCGTCGTTCCGCTGCGAGAACGTGGCCAGGACCTTGGCGGAGTCCACGGCCGCAACCGAGATCACTGACTCATAGGATGCCGGGTAGCTCTTGGCGGTATTGCCGCTGTTGCCGGCCGCGGCGACCGAGAGGATGCCGTTGTCGTAGTGAGTCTTGAAGGCGTTGTTTTCGGTGGAACTCGAGCAGGAGAACGGGCCACCGCCACCGCCGGAGCAGCCGAGGCTCATGCTGATGATGTTGGCCCCGGCGCCCGCGCATCGATTGGATGCGTCGATCAAGTCCGAAGCATAGGACCAGGAACAGCCGTTGCCGAACACCTTGATGTTGTGAATTGCAATCGAGCCGTTCGCGATCACGCCAACAACACCGACGGTATTGTTGAGCGCGGCGATGGTCCCGGCGACGTGCGTGCCATGGCCGCAACCGTCATTGTCCCAGCCGTTCGGATACCCGGACACGCCGCTGAAGGGCAGGTCCTCGTGATGTAAGGAGTAGCCCGAGTCGATCACGCAGACTTTCGGGGTCTGCGCAGTTCCCGGAGCAAGCCCCCCGGCGACCGTGGGGTTCGCCTGCACCATCGTGATTCCATAAGGCACCGTCTCCGCCATAGGATAGCGCGGCGGATCCCGCTCGATGTAGTCGATGCCGGGATGGTTCTCCAGGCCGGCCAGTGCCGCCGCCGGGATGCGGGCAGCGGCCGCATTCTGCGGCACGAGCTCAAGCAGCACTTCGGCGCGCGAACCGATTAGCGCAGCGAGCCCCTGCTGGGCCTTGCCTTCATTGAATTTGACGATATACCGGTCGCGATCGGGGCCCTGCGCGAGGGCGGCGCCGGCAAACAGCATCAGCGCGACGATCATCATCGCCGCCAGGATGCGTGACAGTGAATCTCTCAGGGCGGCGTCCGCCGTCCGGGGGGCGTGAAGGTGTTGCATGGCTGCCTCTCCTGTTTGGACCAGCGCGCGGTCTGCCGCCGCTTTTGTCCGAGTCTGCCACCACGGCGCGCCGGACGCGAGCATTGCGTGGCATAAGCGACCCGACGCGTCAGGCCCCCCGTGTCTGTAGCCGATTCACGCGACCAAGGTCGCCGCCGACATGAGCCACAACCCGGGGGTCCATTACTCGCCGCCACACCGGCGGCACAAGCGCGAGGAGAAACATGCCGAAGTAGCCGGTCGGCAGCTGCGGGGCTTCGGCGCAGTGGCGCAGGCACTGGTAGCGGCGTGCCGGCCGGGCGTGGTGATCGGAATGGCGTTGCAGCTGGTAGAGCAACAGGTTCGAGACGATGCGGTTGGAGTTCCAGCTGTGGTGCGGTGCAGGGCGCTCGTAGCGCCCGTCGGGCAATCGCAGCCGCAACAGCCCGTAGTGCTCCACGTAATTGGCCGCCGACAGCAGGCTGTAGGCGAACACCGCCTGGGCGAGCATGAACGGCAGCACCGCCGGCCCGAGTGTGAGCAGCAGTCCACCCCAGAACACCAAGCTCAGGGACCAGGCCTGGAGGTTCTCGTTGCGGCTATCGAATGCACGCCGTCCGAGGCCTGCGAGGCGCGCGTGCTCGAGCCGCCAAGCGCGCCGTAACGCGCCGGGAATCTCGCGCGCCATGAACCCGTAGTAGCTCTCGCCGAAGCGCGCCGAGGCAGGGTCTGCGGGAGTCGCGACATCACGGTGATGGCCGCGCACGTGCTCGACGACGAAATGACCGTAGCACGCGGGCGCCAGCGCGAAGCGCGCGAGCCAGCGCTCCAGCGATCCTTTCTTATGGCCGAGCTCGTGCGCCGCGTTGATCCCCGCGCCGCTGCTCCAGCCAGCCGAGACCGCGAGGCCCAGCCAGCCGAACGGTCCCATTTCGCCGCTCGCGGCGGCCCAGGCGGCGACGCACACCGTCGCCCACACCGCGGGCACCGCCAACCAGGTCAGCCAGCGATACCAGGCATCGCGCTCCAGCTTCGGGAGCAGGTCCTCGGGCGGATTGTTCGGATCTTCGCCGAGCCACTGGTCGAGCAGCGGCACCAGCCCGTAGACGACCGCCGGAGTCAGCCAAAGCCATGCTTCCCCGCCGCTCGCGTGCCAGCCGAGCACGCCGGCCAACGGCAACATCGGCAGCAACAGCGACACCAGCCAGAAGCTCCGGCGCCGATCCGTCCAGACCGCAGTCTCAGCTGCACTCGCCGCCATGTTCCCCTCGAGCGCGGGTATCGTGCCTGATTCTAGCGCTCCTTCAAGCTTTGCGTTACGGACAACCATAAGTCGCGCGCATGGCGATCTGCGCTAACATCCCCGCTTTGTCGTGCGACGTCTTGCGTCACTCGGAGTCAGATTAATTGAGCATCATGGA
>CAYWVA010000279.1:0-4032 GCA_964461545.1 uncultured Rhizobiaceae bacterium
GTGGGCTTTGCCGTAGTATTGATAATCGGGGCGGGGGCCGATCTCGGCGCCGTAGGGGCGAAATTGGGGTTCGTGTGTGAGCGAATGTGACCTTTATTTCCTTGTTTACAAGTGACAAGGCTTGAGATAAGAGCCAACTGTCGGCTATTTGTCCTTCCGTATCGGGCATAACGTTGTGCGATGTGCGGACTCGGCAACCCAACGGAGGTTGGCGCGTGCTAGTGAGTTTCGAGTTTTGGGAGGAAGCATGAACAACTATATCCCACGTGTGTCACGCCGAAGCCTTGCGCTGGGTGCGATAGGCGGATTTACCCTGTGGCTTGCCTTCTTGCTGGCGCCTGGCCGGGCGACGGCGCAGCCAGCCACCTTTGCCGGCAAGCAGATCGAGATTGTCGTGCCCTTCGCCCCGGGTGGGGCCACCGATGTGGGCGCGCGGTTCCTGGCGCCGTTTCTCGAGAAGTACCTGCCCGGTAAGCCACGCGTCAACGTCGTCAACCGCGCCGGCGGCGGCTCGATCCTCGGCGCGAACTGGGTCGCCCAGAATGCCAAGCCCGATGGCTTGATCTTCCTTTTCACCACCTCCTCGACCTCCCATCCGTTCCTGTTCGGCCAGAAAGAGGTGGCCTATGACCTTCTCAAGACGCGGGTCGGCTTCAGCCAGTCCTTCGGGCCTGTGGTCTACGTTTCTCCCGATACGGGGGTGAAGACGCCTAAAGATCTGCTCAAGCCCGCCAAGCCGCTCTCCTACGGCGGCATCGGCGCGGCGGCGAGCGATTTGCCGATCATCCTGTCGTTTGAGGTGCTGAAGCTCCAGCCGAAAGTGGCGCTCGGCTTCACCGGACGCGGGCCGATCCGCCTCGCCTTCGAGCGCGGCGACACCAACCTGGACTTCCAGTTCACGCCGGTGTACCTGACCCAGGTCGTACCCGCCGTCCAGGCCGGCAAGGCTGTGCCGCTTTACACCGGCGGCGCCGCCGACGAGAAGGGCAACTTCACCAAGCGCGACCTGGTCGTCAAGGATGTGCCTTCGCTCTACGAGGCGTATCGAGCGATTTACGGCAAAGAGCCGTCGGGTGTGGAATGGGACGCCTATCAGAAGGCGGCGACGCTGACTTTCGAGTATGGCCTCACCGCGTTCCTGCATGGCGACACGCCGAAAGCAATTCTGGACGCCTACAATAAGACTGTCGACGCCATGAATGCCGATCCGGCGTTCGTCGCCGAAGCCAAGAAGGTAACCGGGGGCTATCCGCTCATCCGGGGGGATGTAGCGGAGCCGCATTTGAAGGCGGCGCTTAAGCCCGGCGGACCGGCCTACGAGTACACCAAGAACCTCCTCGCCACGAAATACAAAGTCCGCTTCTGACGATCGAAACCATCTCCGCAGTGTTCGCGCCCAAAGCTCCGTTCGCGCTAAGGAGCCGCTCCCTTGCTCGCTGCCGCCATCGACGCCTTCGCCCTTCTAATGGAGCCACTACGGTTGCTCGCGCTCTTCGGCGGCATGATCGGGGGCCTCGTCATTGGCATGCTGCCCGGCCTGGGCGGGGTTGCGGCCGCGTCCATTCTGCTCCCGTTCATCTATGCGCTCGACGCCTATTCCGGACTCGCCATGCTGCTCGGCGCAGTCTCGGTCGTCTACACATCCGATACAATCACGTCCGTCCTGGTCGGTACTCCGGGCTCGCCTGCCTCGGCGCCGACCGCGATTGAAGGCTACGCGTTGGCAAAATCCGGTCGCGCCGCGGAGGCGATGGGCGTCGCATTCATTGCGTCGGCAATCGGTGGCATCGCGGGCGTGACCCTGCTTACACTGGCGCTCCCGATCGCCCGGCCGCTCGTTCTGCTGTTCGGTACGGCGGAGTTGTTCATGCTCGCCCTGGTCGGACTTTTCTATGCGTCGAGCCTGGTCGGCGGCAGCAGGATCAAGGGGCTGGCTTCCGGTGCCCTTGGCCTCGCGCTCGGCACGATCGGCCCGGCCCAGGCCGCCGCCGAATTTCGCTTTACCTTCGGCCAGGCTTATCTGCTTGACGGTCTCTCCCTGGTCGTGCTGGCGCTCGGCGTGTTCGGTATCGCCGAGGTCATCTCCATGTTGGCGCTCGGAGGCGGCATCGCGCGCGAGCCGGTCAGGTTGATCGGGTGGCGTGACGGTTTCCGTGACGCTCTGCAGCATCGCTGGCTCATCCTGCGCGGTTCGGCGATTGGCGTCACGGCCGGTATGATCCCGGCGGTGGGCGCCACCGCCTCGACCTGGGTTGCCTACGCTCATGCCGCGCGCAGCGCCAAAGGCCGCTCCCGCTTCGGTCATGGCGACGTGCGCGGCATCGCGGCCGCGGAAGGCGCCAACAATGCGACTGTCGTCGCGGACCTGGTACCGACCATGCTGTTTGGCGTGCCGGGCGGACCGGCCGCGGCAATCTTCATGGGTGCCCTGTACATCTACGGTTACTATCCGGGCCCCCGTTTCGTCGTTGACCATCCGGACGTTATGTTTGTGATCATATGGAGTTGCGCCATCGGGTCGGTGCTGGGCGCGGTCATCTGCTTTCTGCTTACGCCTTGGATCGCGCGCCTCACGGCGATCCGATTCGCCATCATTGCCGCTCCACTGCTGCTGGTCATAGTCCTGGGATCCTACCAGGTGACGAACCATATCGGTGACCTGTTCGTGCTCCTCCTGCTTGGCTTTTTGGGCTGGTTGATGAAGCACGGCGGTTGGCCACGCGCCCCGGCGCTGGTGGGGTTTGTGCTTGCCAAGCCGATGGAGCAAAACTTCTGGCTGGCGGTCCAACTCCACGAGTGGTCCTGGATCAGCCGCCCCGCAGTGCTCGCGATCTCGCTGTTGATCGTCTTGCCGCTGGCGATGCAGTTCGCCCGCTGGCTGCACAAAGCGTACAGGAGACGGCCAGCCACTATCGCAGCCATTCCCGGCGTGATAACCGAGCCGCTGGCGGCGCAGGAAGCCTCCTCGCCGACCGTCTCTCTGGGGCTCAGCGCCTTGCTTTCGATCGTGTTCGTCTATGCGCTGGCCCTCGCGCTCGGATTCCTGCCCGATGCGCGGCTTCTGCCTTTGCTCGCCATCGTGCCGGGGCTGGCGCTGGCGTGCATGGGTTTGATCAACGATCTGCTGCCCTTTTGGCGCCGGGATACGGTCCTGACGCTCGGTAAAGAGATCCGCGCGGAACTGATCCAGTTCGGTCTCCTGGCGCTTTATGTCTTCGCTATCTGGATGCTCGGATTCGTGGTCGCGACGGCGGTTTATTTACTCGGCATCCTGCTCGGTCTGGCCAAGATGCGCCCGGTCGGCGCGATCCTCTATGGAGCGATTCTTCTCGCTGGCGCCTATGAGCTTGCAGTCCTCATGAATATGCGTTTGCCCGCGGGTCTGCTCTTCTGAAGGCGTCATAGGTTTTGGCCGGTATTGAGGAAACCGTTAAAATCCGGGGACACAATACTAAAAATCAACGATGCGACATCTTTCTCGAAATTCACCGCCCACCGGCTTTGCGGTGGTCTGGACGGTGATAGGCTGTGAGTTATTGGGGTGATGAGCCCCCGATCCCGGCGGGATTTGGCGGCAGACGGAGCGTTGACAAGTTGGGGTGGGTGGTGGATATTGCCGCCGAATTGGAGTTGCCCGATGGAGCCGTCACAGATATCAAGCCCGTCGGCTAACCACCGGCTCGAGGCCGACGCTCAGAGCGCGCCTCAGCCTTAACGTTAGCCCTGTAATTGAACCGATGTCTCCGTCAGCTTGATTTGGCAGTTACTTGTCCTTGTCCACCTTTTGTCCGTGTACCTGAAACAACAAGCCTCAAGAACTGCCAGTGAAGGTAGCCCTCAGGGCTTGGTTTTGTGGGCCTTGAAGGCCCGTCTAGGTTCTAGTCACGATCAATTTTCGAATGGCATTCCAGCGGTCGTTTGCTCGACTCGCATCAGACCGACGAACCGTTTTGCTCGCACTAGCCGACCAAGGAAAATCGTATCTCCGCTCGTCGACTACCTCGGATTGAAATCGCTGAGCACGATGTCGAT
>CAYWVA010000280.1:0-4023 GCA_964461545.1 uncultured Rhizobiaceae bacterium
CGGCGTTCTCCGCCCTCGGCGCCATGCTGCTTGGCGTCATCACCACCGGCCTGTTTGTGGCCATCTCGATGACCGCCGGCGGTGGGGCCTGGGACAACGCCAAGAAACTGATCGAGGACGGGCACTACGGCGGCAAGGGGTCCGATGCCCATAAGGCAGCAGTCACCGGCGACACCGTCGGCGATCCCTACAAGGACACCTCCGGTCCCGCCGTGAACCCGATGATCAAGATCACCAACATCATGGCGCTGCTGTTGCTCGCCGTGCTGGCGCACTTCGGTTAGACCGGCCCCGCTGTAACCGCACTACTGTGACGGGAGGGGACTGACATTGCCGATGTTGGAGAACAACTGCTGCAGGATGGACATTTCCCTGCCGCGGGTTGGCGTCTGGCGGGTGCTGAAGTTGACGATCTGGCCGTCCTCCAGCCCGTAGTGGGCGAAGCTTTCCACCTGATCGCTGTCATTGAACCGGATGGCGAACACCTGACGTTCAACTTCCTTCGGGTGGAAAAAGGCGCTCTGTTCCACGACGCTTGAAATGTAATAATAGCTGTCGCCGGTCACGTTGACGGTCGCGGTGGTCGAAGGCGATCCCAGGAGGGCCTCGACCTCCACTTTGCTCATCCCGTGCTGGACGTTCTGCATGGAGCCGTCACGCGGCAGATAACCGCGATGGTCGACGATCGGGGAGCAGTTGACGAGGACGCCCGCTGTCAGGAAAAGTCCTGCCAGCGCGTTGCGCCTGCCTGTGCGATGTGTTGCCATGACCCCTCTGAGCCCATATTACCATCTGCGCCGAGGCCGCCGAGATGACAGCCAGGAGCGCACGCCATCATGATCCTTCGCCTGTTCAGAGGGACCCCCGTTCGGCCACAGGAGCGCCTCTACGAACAGATTGTGGCGCAGGCACGGCGGCCCTGGCTTTATGGCACCATCGGCGTTCCCGACACGGTCGATGGACGCTTCGATATGATCGTGCTGCATGCATATCTGATCTTGGATCGGTTGGGTCAGGCCGACGAACGGGCCAAGGCGTTGTCCCAGGCGGTTTTCGACGAAATGTTCAAGGATATGGATCGCTCGCTGCGCGAGATGGGCGCCAGCGATCTCGCCGTCGGCCCAAAGGTGCGGCGCATGGCGGAAGTCTTCTATGGCCGCTCGCAGGCCTATCGGGAGGCGTTGCAGCAGCCAGGCGAGGCAGGCCGGCAAGGGCTGATCGCGGCCCTTGCCCGCAATGTGTTCGCCGGTCATGACGAGGCCGGGGCCGTCACCCTGGCCGATTATGTGATTGCCGAGCAGCGCGCTCTTGCCGACCGGCCGGTCGAGCAGTTGTTGTCCGGCAAAGCCGGGTTCATTCCCATGCCAAGTTAAAGGAACAAGCCATGCGGCCAGAATTCAGCCGCCCGATAGCGGTAGAACGAATTGCGCCAAGCGGCAGCGACCACACGATTGAAGCCAACGCCGAAGAGTTGAGCGCCCTTGCCAAGCGCTTCGCAATCCCGGCAATCCACTCGTTCTCCGCCCGGTTCACGGCGCTTCCGTGGCGACGCGGCGGCGTCCAGGTGCGGGGCGAGATCGTGGCAGACGTCGAGCAGATTTCGGTGGTGTCGCTCGAGCCCTTCACCTCGCAAGTCCGCGAATCGCTGGTGAGATATTACCAGGCAGAGACCGGCCCCGGCCACCGTCCGACCGTGCTCAGCGTAAAGCCGCTGGAGGAAGAGGAGCCCGATGTCATTTCCGGCACCACCATCGATCTCGGCGAAATCGCTGCCGAATCCTTGGCGCTGGCGCTCGATCCATACCCGCGAAAACCCGGTGAGGTGTTCCAGGACGCAACACAGCTCGCCGAGGAGGAGCGGCGCCAGGAGAGCCCGTTTGCCGTGCTGTCGCAGCTCAAGAAGCGCTGATGCCCGGCCAGCCTGGTTGCGGCGCGGGCTTAGCCGCAGGGGAGGCAAAGGGGGGGTTGCGCGGGCGAGTGAAACGGGCCATGGCTATGTTCGCGGGGGCGGGATCGGCGGGAGATGTCAGATACGTTGACCATAGCTCTTGATGCGATGGGCGGCGATCTCGGGCCGGACATGGTGATTCCCGGTGCCGACCTGATTTTGCAGAGGTCTCCTGAGCTGCGGCTGCTGCTGTTTGGCGATGAAGACCGGATCTTGCCGCTGCTCGCTGCCTACCCGCGGGTGCGCAGCCGCTCGGAGTTAATCGCCAGTTCGGTGTTCATCTCCATGGACGACAAGCCCAGCCAGGCGCTCAGGCGCGGCCGGCGCACAAGCTCGATGTGGCAGGCCATCGAGGCGGTCAAGGATGGCCGTGCCGGTGTCGCGGTATCGGCCGGCAATACCGGTGCGCTGATCGCCATGTCGAAGGTCATCCTGGACACCATGGTAGGCATCTCCCGGCCGGCAATCGCCGCCCGCTGGCCGACGCTCAAAGGCGAAAGCATCGTCCTCGATGTCGGAGCCACCATCGGCGCCGATGCCGAGCAGCTGGTCGATTTCGCCATTATGGGCGAGGCCATGGCGCGCTGTCTATTCGGCCTGGAGCGACCAACCGTCGGGCTGCTCAATGTCGGGGTCGAGGAGATCAAGGGAATCGAGCAGGTGAAGGAGGCGGGACGGCTGCTGCGCGATTCCGGCCTGCCGATAGAGTATTGCGGCTTCGTGGAAGGCGACGACATCGGCAAGGGCACCGCCGATGTCGTGGTGACGGAAGGCTTCAGCGGCAACATTGCGCTCAAGACCGCCGAGGGCACCGCCAGCCAGATCGCCAGCTATCTCAAGGGTGAGATGACCCGTACGGTGCTGTCGCGCGTCGGCTATCTGCTGGCCCGCCCGGCATTTCGAGCCCTGCGCGCCAAGCTCGACCCCAGGACCTTTAACGGCGGTGTCCTGCTCGGTCTCAATGGAATCGTGGTAAAAAGCCACGGCGGAGCCGACGCAACCGGCTTTGCGGCCGCGCTCAAGGTTGCAGTTGACATGGCCGAGAACCATCTCATAGGCAAGATCGGCGCCGATCTCGCTGCGAAACAGGCGCTGATGGCCCGGCTCCGCGATGCGGAACCCGAAGCCGGGATTGCCAGCTGAATGTCACAGAGGACCCATGCACCGCGCCATTATTGAAGGCGTCGGATCGTATCTGCCCAAGCGCGTGCTGACCAACCACGAGTTGGCCGGGATGGTCGATACGAGCGACGAGTGGATTATCGAGCGTACGGGCATCCGCGAGCGCCGCATTGCCGCGCCCGGCGAGATGACTTCAGACCTCGCCGTGGCGGCCGCCAAGGCGGCGCTCGCCGATGCCGGGACCGGTGCGGAGGAAATCGACCTTGTTCTGGTGGCCACCTCGACGCCGGATCAGACATTTCCGGCCACCGCCACCGCCGTCCAGGCGCAACTCGGCATTACCCGAGGCTCGGCATTCGACGTGCAGGCCGTGTGCTCGGGCTTCGTCTATGCGCTGACCACCGCCGATGCGTTCATCCGCTGCGGCCAGGCCACCAATGTCCTGGTCATCGGCGCGGAAACCTTCTCACGCATCCTTGACTGGACCGACCGCACCACCTGCGTGCTGTTCGGCGACGGGGCCGGCGCGGTGGTGGTCAAGGCCTGGCACGGAAGCGGCAACCTTGCCGATCGCGGCATTCTGGCCTGCCGCTTGCGCTCAGACGGACGCTACAGCGACAAGCTCTATGTCGATGGCGGACCGTCGAGCACCGGCACGGTCGGCCATCTCAGGATGGAGGGCCGGGAGGTCTTCAAGCACGCCATCACAAACATGACGACGATCATGGACGAGACGCTGTCGGCCGCCGGAGCAAAGCCTGAAGACGTCAAGTGGTTTGTGCCGCACCAGGCCAATATCCGCATTCTCGATGGGACGGCGCGCAAGTTCGGCATCGAGAGCGATCGGGTGGTGATCACCGTCGACAAGCACGGGAACACCTCGGCCGCCTCGGTGCCACTTGCCCTCGACGTCGCCGTCAAGGACGGGCGCATCAAGCCCGGCGACCTCGTGC
>CAYWVA010000281.1:0-4009 GCA_964461545.1 uncultured Rhizobiaceae bacterium
GGCGGCAGCTCGTGCTTGAGATAGGCCATGGTCTCCGGATTGACCGGGGCTCCCCACGGGATGCCGAGGCAGAACTGAAACATCGGCGGATCGTCAACCAGCCCTTCGGCAATGAGCTGCTTGGCGAACCACAGGTTTCCGGAATCGAAAATCTCCATCTCGGGCTTGACGCCATAGGACTTGATGAGCCTGGCCTGCTCCCGGAGCTGCGCCGGGGTCTGCACCACGATGGTGTTGCCGTCGCCGAAATTGAGCGTGCCGCAGTCCAGCGTGCAGATTTCCGGCCTCAGCTCGGCCACGTGTTCGAGCCGCTTGATGGGCCCGACAAGGTCGGTGTTGGCCTCGACGAATTGCCGCGGGGCCTCGCCCGGGCCGATCTCGACATCGCCGCCCATGCCGGCGGTGAGGTTGATGATCACGTCCGAGTTCCGGGCGCGGATGCGCTCGACCACCTCAGCGTAGAGCTTGACGCCGCGGGTGCCTTTGCCGGTTTCGGGGTTGCGCACATGGCAATGGACGATCGCTGCGCCGGCGTCGGCCGCTTCGAGCGCCGAATTGGCGATCTGTTCCGGCGTCACCGGGATGGCCGGGTGCTTGCCCACCGTGTCGCCGGCCCCGGTGACGGCACAGGTGATAATGACGTTGGGTGTCATGTGGTGTTCGTCCTCCTTGCCGTCCATCCATTGTCATGGCCCGGCTTGACCGGGCCACCCAGTAAACTGCGGACGCACCGGTGATTACTGGGTCCCCCGGTCTCGCCTTCGGCTCGCCGGAGGATGACAGAAGAGCGGCGCATGCTCCAAGCCTTACGCCGCCTCTTGCACCGCCCGCTTCAGATTGTCCTCGATCTTGTCGAGGAATCCTTGGGTCGACAGCCATTTTTGCTCCGGCCCGATGAGCACGGCGAGGTCCTTGGTCATGAAACCCGCCTCGATGGTGTCGACGGTGACGCGTTCCAGCGCCTGGGCGAACGCCTTCAGCTCCTCGTTGCCGTCGAGCTTGGCGCGGTGGGCGAGCCCCCGGGTCCAGGCAAAGATCGAGGCGGTCGAGTTGGTCGAGGTCTCCTTGCCCTGCTGGTGCAGTCGGTAATGACGGGTCACGGTGCCGTGGGCGGCTTCGGCCTCGACCGTGTTGCCGTCCGGCGACATGAGCACCGAGGTCATGAGGCCGAGCGAGCCGAAGCCTTGCGCCACGGTATCGGACTGCACGTCGCCGTCATAGTTCTTGCACGCCCAGACATAGCCGCCCGACCACTTCAGCGCCGCGGCCACCATGTCGTCGATCAGCCGGTGCTCATAGGTGAGTTTGGCGGCCTCGAAGGCATCCTTGAACTCGGCCTCGTAGATCTCTTCGAAGATATCCTTGAAGCGGCCGTCATAGGCCTTGAGGATGGTGTTCTTGGTCGACAGATAGACCGGAAAACCGCGATTGAGGCCGTAGTTGAGCGAGGCACGGGCGAAGTCGCGGATCGAGTCGTCGAGGTTGAACATGGCCATCGCCACGCCCGCGCCGGGAGCGTTGACGACCTCGCGCTCGATCACCTCGCCGTCGTCGCCCTCGAAGCGCACGGTGAGCTTGCCCGGGCCTGGAAAGCGGAAGTCGGTGGCGCGGTACTGGTCGGCGAATGCATGGCGGCCGATGACGATCGGCTCGGTCCAGTTCGGCACCAGGCGCGGCACATTGCGGCAGATGATCGGCTCGCGGAAGATGACGCCGCCGAGGATGTTGCGGATCGTGCCGTTGGGCGAGCGCCACATTTGCTTCAGGCCGAACTCAGCCACCCGGCCCTCGTCTGGCGTGATGGTGGCGCACTTGACGCCGACGCCATGGCGCTTGATGGCTTCGGCCGCCTCCACCGTCACCCGGTCATCGGTGCGGTCGCGGTTGTCGATGCCTAGGTCATAGTACTCAAGCTCGATATCGAGAAAGGGAAGGATGAACTTGTCGCGGATGAGGTGCCAGATAATGCGCGTCATCTCATCGCCATCGAGCTCGACGACCGGATTGTCGACCTTGATCTTGTTCATGGAAAGGGGGGCCTCGTCGGTAACTGTGCGGCTGGCGGCCAGGAGGGGCGGTGGCCTCGCTTCCCTGTCCTAGCAGAGCCTCCGGTGGCGATCAAACGGTGTCGTAACGGGTTCAAGGTCGCCCTGTTCAAAGGGCGAATTCGGACACTGAATCTGATCGCTGTGATCGCCATTTGGCGACAGCGGCCTCGGGAACTTTCCAGCGACGTTCCACATTCATTAGTCATCCTCTCGGGTGAGAGGCACTGTTGTCCCTAGCGGAGGTAACTCAATGTGTGACTATTCATTGGAGATGTATCGTAGCCGACCGGCTTCGGTGGGTGAGGAGTATGTCAGCCACCGGTTTCCGAGCGGCAGCGTAGGCTTCGTTGCGGCAGGTGACACTTCTGTGGCTGTCTGCATGGCGTGTGACACTCGGATTCAGCTTGAGAATATTTCCGAGCACGTGCAGCGGACCTACGGCGTGACGGCCTCCGAGGAGGTGGTGTTCATTCGTCGGGAGGTCGGCCCGCATCATGACGCCGTACGATTCAACAACGGTGCCGAGCTGACGCTTCAGCAGCTTGGTCCGAACGTGACGGCCTCGGTGACCGATGCGCTGTCGGCGCGCCAGTGGGAGCCGGAGTCAGCAGACGCGCTTTGAGGCTGAACAGCCCCTTCGGCAGGATGCTCTGACGGGGTGGAGCATCCTGACGGCGTTCAGGATCAGCCCCGCAGGCGCTCGCTCTGCGGGTCGTAGAAGGGCGCAAACTGTACTCGCGCCGGATATCGCGCCCACGCGACCTCCACTTCCCAGCCCCCTGCCTCGAGCCACTCCCCAGTTACTCCCTCCGCATTGTGGACATAGCCGAGCGCCAAGGACCGCCCCGTGCGGTGTCCCCATGCGCCCGATGTCGTGGCCCCGACGATCTGCCCGTCGCGGTAGATCGGCTCTTCATGGTACATGAGCGGCTCCGAGCCGTTGCCATCATGGAGCGCGATGGCGACCATGCGCTTGGGGCTGACGTTGCGTTCGCGCTGGCGCATCAGCGCATCTCGGCCGATGAAGCCGCCGGGCTTGTCCCAGCCGACGACGAATCCGAGCCCGGCCTCGACGGGCGTGTCCTCCTCGCCGATGTCGTGGCCCCAGTGCCGATAGGCCTTTTCGACGCGGGCATTGTTCATGGTGTGCATGCCGGCGGGGCGAAGGCCGAAGGCGGACCCTGCCTCCCAGACCGTCTCGAACACATGGGCAGCAAACTCCGCCGGCACGTAGAGTTCCCAGCCAAGCTCGCCGACATAGCTGATGCGGCTCGCCCGCACACGGGCGTAACCGATGTCGATCTCCCTGGAGCGCCCGAACGGGAAGGCAGCGTTCGACAGGTCCTCGCCCGACAATTTTTCCAGCAGCGCGCGCGACTGCGGCCCCATCAACCCGAGCATCGGCCAACCCGACGTGATGTCGGTCGCCACACAGTGGGCGTCGTCGGCGATCTGGCGCTTGAGCCAGGCGAAGTCGCGGATCTGGGAGGCGCCGGCGGTCACCACCAAGAACTCGGTCTGCGACAGCCGGGTCACGGTGAGGTCGGCCTCAATGCCTCCGCGCTCGTTCAGCCATTGGGTGTAGACGATGCGGCCGGGCTCCACGTCGATCGCGTTGGCACTCACCCGGTCAAGCGTGGCACAGGCATCGCGGCCCTCGACCCGGAACTTGGCAAAGCTCGTCTGGTCGAACAGCACCACGTTGTCGCGCAGCGCCTCTGCCTCGGCCTGGGCAAAGCCAAACCAGTTCTGCCGGCCATAGGAGTATTCATAGGCGGGCTTTACGCCGCGGGGGGCAAACCAGTTCGGCCGCTCCCAGCCGGCAACCTCGCCCATGCAGGCGCCAAGTTCGATGAGCCGATCATGGAACGGCGAGCGACGAACGTTGCGCGCCGTCTCGACCTGGCGGTAGGGCCAGTGCATGGCATAGAGCAGGCCCAGGCTTTCGGTGGTGCGGTCGT
>CAYWVA010000282.1:0-4008 GCA_964461545.1 uncultured Rhizobiaceae bacterium
TTTGCGCCGCCCATTCGCCGGCCAGATCCGGAAGGGTGTCGACCCACTTCTGGCGATCTGAGGCGGGAAGGTCGGAGACGGTGACCGGCGTACTCTGACCGGCGCCAAGCTCGATCATCTTGTTCATCGCCATCTCCTGGCGGTCAACCAGGTCCTGAGCGTGGGCCTTGGAGTAGAAGTCCCCGGCCTCGATCATCGCGTTCTGGACTTCGGCCGGCAGCGTCTCCCAAACGTCGGCGTTGATCGCCACGCCGCCCGAAAACACCGTGCCGATCTGAACCCGCGAGATATACGGGGCGACCTCGTAAAGCTTGGCGGCCAGCGCGCCAAGCGCGAGGGTTAACACACCATCGGAAACGCCGGTCTGGATGTCGGTGTAGAAGGTGGTCAGCGCGCCATCCACGGCATTCGCGCCAACGCCCCGCAGCCAGTTGCCGAGCGCACCGGGGGCCGACAGCTTCAGGCCCTGCAGGTCATCGAGCGACGAGATCGGCCTCTTGGTGTAGACATCGTAATTGTCAGACCCCGTCATGCCGAGGAGAACGATGTTGTACTGCTCCCATTCCTGGCGGAAGGCCGGGAAGGTCTCGTAGAGCTCGCGCATGGTGTTGAGCTGAACCACCGGGTTCGACGTGGTGAAGGGCGTGTAGGCCGTCACCTGGGACAGCGGCATGCGGGCAGCTTCGAGATAGGAGAACACCCAGCCGATGTCTGTGATGCCGTCCTCAACCGAGGACAAGGTTGCGTTTGCGCCATAAAGCTGCCCGCCGAAGGCCTCTTGCCATTCAATCTTGTAGTTGCCTGACTGGGCCAGGATCCTGTCGGTTTCGGCCATGAAATGGGTCTTGATCATCCCGACCCAGGGCACCACGGTCGGATGGCTCGACGCTACCGTGAGATTGATCGTCTCTTGCGCGTTGGCCGTTGCCGAGAACGCTATGGCGCCCGCCAGCGCCGCTGCGATCAGTGTTTTCATCACTTCCTCCCAGTTTTGAGTTATCAGTGCATCTTCAGCTTCTGGCTCGACATGTCGAGACGGAAGGTCATCGATCCTTCGTTGATCATCCATGGTCGCACAGTGAAGCTTCGCGCTCCACATTTGTGCATCGGGTCACGTTCGGCGATGGCGACTGCCGCATCACGCGACCCGGCGCGCACCACGACGATGCCCTCGCCGCGCCATTCGGTTTCCTCGTCGTTCCACAGCGGACCAGCGGCGAACATGATACCCTGCTCTTCGAGCCCGACCTGGAACTGCAGATGCGGCTCCAGGTTCTCCAGAACAGAACCTATTCCGGCTGTCGGTGTGGTGAAGATCGCATAGAGCTGCATTTGCAGCATCGCCGCGCTGGCCTCCATCACCGCGGCTTTCGGCACCGCCTTGTCATTCTCCGCCATCGTATCCTCCGTGGTTCAGCCGGCCTTGCGCCGCTTAAGTGCTTCGCGAATCTCGGCGCCGTGCTCATCCAGAAGCGGAGGGGGCAAAACGCTCAGCTCGGGCTCGCCATCAAACGAATAGGGGGCACGCACCGTGGTGAATGTGCCCATCTCGGGATGCTCGGCGCTGACCTTGATCTGCAGATGCTTGGCCTGCGGGTCCTCCAGCGCCTCGTCGGAGTCGTAGGCCGGCGAGTATGGCACTCCTTGGTTTTGCAGCCGCTCGCACCATTCGTCACGGGGCGCTGACTTGAACACGGGCGTCAGCACCTCAATCAGTTGATCCTGATGCTGGATCCGCTGCAATCGCTCGGAAAAGCGCGGATCCTGTGAAAGCGCCTGCTGACCGGTTGCCTCCAGCAGGCCCTCCCAAAACTTCGTGGGCGACGAAAGGTGGAATGCGATCCACTTACCATCGGCGCATTCGAACGTGTAGGACTGCGACACCACCGGGCGCGACAACGGCCCCATGATTTCCCCGACGCTGAAGTAGTGGGTGAAGCTGTCGAGATTGAAATGGGCCATCGCCTCCAGCATCGAGATGTCGAGCCGCCGACCCTTGCCGGTATCGCGCGATTCGAGCAGCGCAGCGAGGATGCCCATGGCGGCATACTGGCCGGTGAGCGCATCGGCGATGGCCGGGCCGATGACGCGCGGCTTCTCAGGCGGCGTCAGCAGGCGCAGATACCCTGAAGCCGCCTGTGCAACGGTGTCGTAGACCGGCCGGTCCCGCGATGGTCCGGTGCGGCCGAACCCTGAGATGGCACAATAGATCAGCTTGGGATTCAGCGCCCGCAGGTCCTTCTCGCCGGCATCCAGCCGGTCGGCCACGCCGGGCCGGAAGTTCTGGATGAACACGTCGGCGCTTGCCACCAGGTCGCGAAACACCGCGAGGTCGTCAGGGTCCTTGGTATCCAGCGCAATCGAGCGCTTGTTGCGGTTGTAGGTCTGATAGTGCGGAGAATAGAGCCCGCCCTTGAAGGCCCGAAACGGATCGCCGGTGCCCGGTCGCTCGACCTTGATGACATCGGCTCCGAGATCGGCCAGGTGCATCGAGGCTGCCGGCCCGGTGATATAGGTGCCCATCTCGACGACGCGGACATTCCTGAGAATTTTCACCATCGGCTCCGCTCAGCCCTTGTTGTCCGCTCCGGCCGGCTTGCCGTCATAGGAGATGGCGCGATCGGCATGATGGGACATGATGAACCCGATCGACCGCTGGGACTCTTCGAGGAGATGGGCGACCAACCCACCGGCTCTGGCCAAAAGGGGAATGCCCTTGATCGCGGCGACCGGCCATCCCGCGTCGAGGATCACGGCCGGTATCGCACCCGAGACGTTGATCGGCAGCGGGCGCTCCATGATTTCCGGCGCGTGCCGCCCCAGGAGTCGGAGCGCTTCGACGCGGCGGTTTGATATGCCGACCTCATCGGCGATCTGCATCAGCTTGTTGGCCCGCGGATCGCCCGTGTTGTGCTGGGGATGACCGAGACCGGGAACCTTCTGCCGCCGCGCCTTCAAATCCTTCAGGCTGGCGATCACGACGGCTTCGAGATCGACGTTCGAGCTGCCCGCACGCGCGATGAGTTCCTCCAGGTAGATCGCCGCGATCTCGGAACTGCCCGCCACGACCGAGCCCATCCCGAGCAGTCCCGCGGCCATGGCTCCCTGCCACGCCTCCGGCGCCGCGGCGAGCGTCATGCGGGCCGCCTGAACGCTCGGCACCAGACCATGTTCTGCAATCGCCACCAGGCACGCGTTCAGGATCGTCTTTTGCGCGGGGTCTGGCCGATCGCCCGTCGACAGCAGCCAAAAATAGTCGGTGAAGTCGATTTGCCCGATGAGATCGTCGCACAGGTCATGGCCGCGTATCGTGATGCTCTCCGCATCAGACGTAGCGATGGCCGTGTATGCTTGCTCCTGTTTGCCGATCCGCATCCCGCCCCCGATTTCGCTATGCGCAATTTTTTTCGCTTGTCGGACATTATTGCGCAATCTAACGTGCCGTCAACCAATGTTTTGGCTACGAAGTGGTCCGAATGACCATGAGGGAGGAGAAGATGCGCGAAATCAATCAGTTCACGATCACCGACGCGGTGAAGGCGTCGTTTCAGACCGAGGAGGGTAGCCGCTTCAAGTTCCTGCTGGAGACATTCATCGACCATCTCCACGACTTCACCCGCGAGGTGAACCTCACCCATGAGGAGTGGATGAAGGTTCTGAATTTCCTCTATGACTGCGGAAAGATCTCCACCCCTGAGCGCCACGAATTCATTCTGCTTTCCGACGTGCTCGGCTTCTCCGCCCTCGTGGACATGATCAACACGCGCGGTGGTGGGACAGAAGGGTCGAACCTCGGGCCGTTCTATCTCGACGATGCACCCGAAAAGTCGCTCGGCGACGACATCGCCGAAGACCGCGAGGGTGTGTCGATCCTCGTGCACGGCGTCGTTCGCGACACGCTCGGAAATCCGTTGCCTGGCGCCATTGTCGACACCTGGCAGGCTGACGCGACAGGCACCTATCCGATCCAGGAGCAGGAGCGCGGCCAAGACAAATACGACCTACGCG
>CAYWVA010000283.1:0-3976 GCA_964461545.1 uncultured Rhizobiaceae bacterium
GGATTGTGGCTCCGAAGGTCGGTGGTTCGAGTCCACCCAGCTGTACCATTCATCACCGAACTGAACGCCAGCATGAATTCGCTGTTCTGTTTCGGCCTGGGCTACACCGCCCGGGCTCTGGCGCGCTCGTTGCCGGCTGAAAACTGGACCGTTGCCGGAACCAGCCGGGGCGCGGCCGGTGCCGCCGCCCTGGCGGCGCTCGGCATTTCAACGGTTGCGTTTGACGGCGAAACCCAGCTCGCCGGCGATGCCCTGGACGGGGTGAGTCACCTGCTGGTCTCGGTGCCGCCCGACGCCCGCGGCGACCCGGTGCTCAGGTGCTGTGCGGGTGACCTCGTCGCCCGGGCTCGGCAGTTCGCCTGGGTCGGCTACCTGTCGACGACCGGCGTCTATGGCGATCATGGCGGCCGCTGGATCGATGAGTCGACGCCGCGCGCCCCCCTCACCGAGCGGGCCAGGCGCCGCGTCGAGGCCGAGAACGGCTGGCTGGCGCTGTGGCGCGACCACGGACTTGCCGTGCACGTGTTCCGCCTGGCCGGCATCTATGGCCCGGACCGCAGCCAGCTTGCCGCTGTTCTTGACGGCAGCGCCAGGCGCATCGTCAAGCCCGGCCAGGTGTTCTCGCGTATCCATGTGAACGATGTGGCGGGCGTTCTGCAGGCCTCGATCGCCAGGCCCGATCCGGGTCGCGCCTACAACGTGGCCGACGACAAGCCGGCGCCTCCCCAGGACGTGGTGGCTTATGCCGCTCGCCTGCTCGGTCGGCCGGTGCCGCCGGTCGTGCCGTTCGAGGCCGCTGAGCTTTCGCCCATGGCCCGCAGCTTCTATGGCGAGTCCAAGCGGGTGTCGAACAGGCGGATCAAAGAGGAACTTGACTACCGGCTCATCTACCCGACCTACCGCGAGGGCCTCAAGGCGTGCCTTGCTAGTCTGCCTCGTCCGACATGACCGCCAGCCGTTCCGCCAACGCCACCAGGGTGGCGAGATCCCGCGTGGTGGACAGCCGGTGATCGCCGCCTTTGACGAGAGTGAACTGCACGTCATCGCCACTGAACGCCTGATAGAGCTTGAGGCCGTGCTGCCAGGGGACGTCCGGGTCTTCTTCGCCGTGCACGATGTGCACCGGGCAGGCAACCTCGATCCGCTCCCCTAGGATCAGATGGCGGCGGCCGTCCTCGATCAGCGCACGGGTGATCGGATAGGGCTCGCCATAGGCCGACGGCCTGAGCCATGCGCCCTCGCTCATGATCGCCTGGCGGGCCTCGCCGCTCGCCTCGGCCCACAGCAGGGCCTGCGTCATATCGGCGGCCGGAGCGATCAGCAGCAGCCCTCTGAGGCGGGAAGCAGAGGCTGGATTCTGCCGGACAAGCCGGCGCTGCAGTAGCACGCCGAGATAGCCGCCCATGCTGGAGCCGACGATCACAATGGGCCCTTGGCTCAGCTCCACAAAGACCTTCTCAGCCTCGTCCAGCCAGGTGGAGATGGTGCCGTCCTCGAACCGGCCTTCGGATTGGCCGTGGCCGGAATAGTCGAAGCGCAGGCATGGCCGCCGTGCTTGGCGCGCATGGGCGGCAAGGCTTTCGGCCTTGCTGCCGGTCATGTCGGAGTTGAAGCCGCCAAGCCACAACAGCCCAGTCCGCCCCGGTTCGCCGGGTTGGCTCAGATAGGCCAGGCGTACGCCGGGGCGCACCAAAAGGCATGCTGCTTCGCTCATCGCTCGTCCTTGGATTGACTTGCGCGCCAAGTTCGGAATCTATACTTGCCGTCGTGCCATTGCCAATGCGCCCCGGTCCGAGCCCCGTTAGGAGTCGTGTCAGGGGCTAATCAAGGAGACCTGACCATTCGAAAACCGTTCAGGGGCCCGATGACGCCCCGCGATGAAGGCCCGCGAGCGAACGACAGCATCCAGACAGACCCGGTGCTGCTCATCGACCAGCACGGTGAAAACCACGGGGTAACGCCACTCGATGAGGCGCTGGCGATGGCCGAATCGGCCGGGCTTGATCTGGTCGAGGTGTCGCCGACCGCCAGCCCGCCGGTGTGCAAGATTCTCGACTTGGGGAAATACAAATACCAGGCACAGAAGAAGGCCGCGGAGGCGCGCAAGAAGCAGAAGATCATCGAGATCAAGGAGATCAAGATGCGGCCCAACATCGACACGCACGACTATGACGTGAAGATGCGGGCCATGCGGCGGTTCTTCGACGACGGCGACAAGGTCAAGGTCACGCTGCGGTTCCGCGGCCGTGAAATGGCCCACACCGAGCTCGGCATGCTGTTGCTCGACCGGGTCAAGGCCGATATCGACGAGATTGCCAAGGTCGAGCTCGAGCCCAGGCTGGAGGGCCGGCAGATGGTGATGGTGCTGGCGCCGAGATAGGGACCCCTTGCTCCCCAGCTATAAGTATGTCCCCCTTGAAGCCATATCCCTTCGTCACCGTGGACGTGTTCACTTCACAGCGCTTCGGCGGCAATCCGCTCGCCGTCTTCCCAGACGGGCGCGGGCTGTCGGACGCGGACATGCAGGCGCTGGCGCGGGAGTTCAATCTCAGCGAAACGACCTTCGTATTGCCGCCGAGCGATGCGACCCATAGTGCACGGGTGCGCATTTTCACCCCGGCTTATGAGCTGCCCTTCGCCGGACATCCCAATGTCGGCACCGGCTACGTTCTGGCCCGGCAAGGCCGCGACAAGAACAATGCGTTGCGGTTCGAGGAGATCGCCGGGCTGGTGGAGGTCACTGTCGAGCGCGACGGCACGGGCGAGCCGAAGGGCGCTACGGTACAGGCCCCGCAGCCATTGACGCTTGGGGCCGAACTGCCGCCTGACACGATCGCGGCATGCGCCGGGCTCAATACGGCAGACATGGTGACGGCCATGCACCCGCCGATCGAGGCTTCGGTCGGAACGCCGGTCATCATGGCCCAGGTGGCGGCCGACGCGCTGGCGCGCGCCGCGCCCGATCTCGGCCAGTTTCGCCGCGCCCAGTCGCAGTTCCCGCACGTCAAGGGGATGCTGATTTACCTCTATGCCCGCGATGCCGCTGCCGGCCGGCTTCGGGCGAGGATGTTTGCCCCCCTTGCCGGTATCGTAGAGGATCCCGCAACCGGCGGTGCCGCTGCCCCCTTGGCGGCGCTGCTGCTGTCGCTGACCAAGGACGAAAGTGCGTCTTACGACATCGTGCAAGGCGTGGAGATGGGCCGCCCCAGTTTGCTGCGAACCACCGCCCGCCGCACTCCGGACGGCATCCGCGCCACGGTGGGCGGCGACTGCGTCCTCGTGCTCAGCGGCGAGGCGCTGGTGTGAGTTGCATTTGGCGGACAGACGACCTATAAGCCCGCCCCGAGGAGCCGCCCGGCTCGACTGAGGGCATGCCGGGGCGGCTCGCTCACGTCATAAGGACAACTGAAATGCCCAAGATGAAGACCAAGTCTTCGTGCAAGAAGCGATTTTCCATGACGGCCACCGGCAAGGTCCGGGCCACACAGGCGGGCAAGCAGCATGGCATGATCAAGCGCACGAGCAAGCAGATCCGCAATCAGCGCGGCACCGCGATCCTGACCACGGGCGATGCCAAGATCGTCAAGGGCTTCATGCCCTATGACCGCTAGGAGGTGCTGAAATGTCCCGTGTCAAACGCGGCGTGACGGCGAGAGCCAATCACAAGAAGGTCATCAACCAGGCCAAGGGCTATTATGGCCGGCGCAAGAACGTCTTCAGGGTGGCGAACCAGGCGGTCGAGAAGGCCGGGCAGTACGCCTATCGCGATCGCCGCCGGCGCAAGCGCACCTTTCGGGCGCTGTGGATCCAGCGCATCAATGCCGCCAGCCGCGCCCTGGGCCTCACCTATGGGCGATTTATCGAAGGGCTCGGCAAGGCCGGTGTGGAGGTCGACCGCAAGATCCTGGCCGACCTCGCGGCGCGCGAGCCCGAGGCGTTCAATACGCTGGTGGACAAGGCCAAAGCCGCCCTTTAG
>CAYWVA010000284.1:0-3975 GCA_964461545.1 uncultured Rhizobiaceae bacterium
CCGGCACCGCAGCGCTGGTCATGGTGATGGGGCAGCAGTGCCCGGCCTCCATCTGCGCCGCCATATAGAAGGCTGCGGCCCGGCCGACGCCGCGCCGCCAATGCAGACCCTGGCCAGTGCTCGCCGCCATCAGCTGGTGATAGGCGGGATGGTACTCCACTTGATCGAGGCGGAAGCCCCTGGCATCGAAGCGCCTGAGCTTGGGTGGATTTTCGTTGGCCAATCGCGCCTGCTCGAGCATGTGGCGGCTGCCGGCCGTGGCGCCGAACTGCTCAAGGTCGCGCTCGGCCCCGCCGCCGCCTTCGCGCTCCACAGCGTTCCTGAGTGCCTCATCTGAGGCGAACAGATTGACGTCTTCGAACGGCGGCGGCTGGTTGAAATGCTCAGGGTCTGACATGGCCTGAAACTTGGACCGGCGCGAGGCCATGAGTCCAGCGGTGTCGCAGCGGCGGTCCTCGAACCGAGACCGTGCTTGCCCGAGGCCTGCAATCCACTTATAGAGCCCCCTTTAATGACCTCCCCCGATTCTCGACCGAAGCCGATCCTCAAGGGCCAGCACCTTTTGGGCATCGAAAGCCTGTCGGCGGGCGAGATCACCGCGCTGCTCGACCTCGGGCATCGCTATGTCGAACTCAACCGCCAGATCGAGAAGAAACAGTCGGTGCTGCGCGGCCGCACCCAGATCAATCTGTTCTTCGAGTCCTCGACCCGAACCCAGAGCTCGTTCGAGCTGGCCGGCAAGCGGCTCGGCGCCGATGTCATGAACATGTCGGTATCGAGTTCGGCCATGAGCAAGGGCGAGACCGTGCTCGACACCGCCATGACGCTCAATGCCATGCACCCCGACATCCTGGTGGTGCGCCACCATGCCTCGGGCGCCCCCGACCTGCTGGCCCAGAAGGTCGGCTGCGCGGTCATCAATGCCGGCGACGGCCAGCACGAGCACCCCACCCAGGCGCTGCTTGACGCCCTGACCATCCGCAACCGGCTGAAGCGCATCGAGGGCCTCACCGTGGCGATCTGCGGCGACGTGCTGCATTCGCGCGTCGCCCGCTCCAATATTTTGCTGCTCGGCAAGCTCGGTGCCCGGGTGCGACTGGTCGCTCCCTCAACCCTGTTGCCGGCTGCTGCGGAGCGGCTCGGCTGCGACATCTGCCGCGACATGACGCAAGGCCTCGCCGGCGCCGACGTGGTGATGATGCTGAGGCTGCAGATCGAGCGCATGCAGGGCTCGTTCGTGCCGTCGGTGCGCGAGTACTACCGGTTCTTCGGTCTCGACGAGGCCAAGCTGGCGCTGGCCAGGCCGGGCGCCCTGGTGATGCACCCGGGGCCGATGAATCGCGGCGTGGAGATCGATTCCCAGGTCGCCGACGGCGTCCAGTCGGTGATCCGCGAGCAGGTGGAGATGGGCGTTGCGGTGCGCATGGCGGTGCTCGAGGCGCTGGCCCGCAACCTGCCGGGCGGGGGCAACGCCTGATGGCGCCACGCAACGACGATCGCGGCCAGGGATGGCGGCGCGCTTACGTGAACGCCCGCCTGTTGGATCCCGCCCAGGCGCTGGACGTCGTTGGCGGCGTAATCGTTGCCGATGGCCGGCTGATCGCCGTCGGCCCGGAAGTCACGGCGGCCAAGGCCGGCGCCGGGTCGGATATTGTGGACTGCCGTGGCAAGCTTCTCGTGCCGGGCCTTGTGGACATGCGGGTGTTCACCGGCGAACCTGGCAACGAGCATCGCGAAACGCTGGCCAGCGCCTCGGGCGCCGCTGCGGCAGGCGGCGTCACCACGATGATCGTCATGCCCAATACCTCGCCTGTCATCGACGATGCCGCGATCGTCGATTTCGTGCTGCGCCGGGCGCGCGATACCGCAGCCGTCAGGGTGGCACCCATGGCGGCCCTGACCAAGGGCCTCGAGGGCGAATCGATGACCGAGTTCGGCCTGCTCAAGGAGGCTGGCGCCGTGGCGGTGACCGACGGCAACCGGGCCGTTGCCAATGCCCGGCTGTTCCGCCGGGCGCTCGCCTATGCCAACGATTTCGGCCTGCTGGTGGTGCAGCACGTCGAGGAGCCGACTTTGGCGCTCGGGGTGATGAACGAGGGCGAGGTCTCGACCAGGCTCGGGCTGCATGGCATTCCGGCGGCTGCCGAGGTGATCATCTTGGAGCGCGACATCCGCCTGGTCGAACTGACGGGGGCGCGCTATCACGCCGCGCAGGTTTCGTGTGCCGCCTCGCTCGATGTCGTGCGGCGCGCCAAGCAGCGCGGGCTTCCCGTTTCGTGCGGGGTGTCGGTCAACCACCTGGTGCTCAACGAAAACGACGTCGGCGCCTACCGCACATTCTTCAAGCTCTCGCCCCCCTTGCGCTCCGAAGACGACCGCCAGGCGCTTGTTGCCGGGCTCAACGACGGCACCATCGACGTCGTGGTATCGAGCCACGACCCGCAAAGCGCCGATACCAAGCGGTTGCCGTTCGCCGAAGCGGAGTTCGGCGCCACCGGTCTTGAGACGCTGTTTTCTGCCGCGCTCAGCCTCTGCCACCAGGGCCACGTATCGCTCGACCGGCTCATCGACGCTTTGTCGGGGGCCCCTGCCCGCCTGCTCGGGCTAGAAGCCGGCCGGCTGGTGCCCGGCGCCTCGGCCGACTTCGCGCTGGCCGACCTCGAAGCCACCTGGACGGTGGAGGACCACGTGCTGCGCTCGCGCTCGAAGAACAGTCCCTTTGAGCACCGCACGCTGGAGGGGCGCATCCTTGAGACCGTCGTTGCCGGCCGCACCGTCTACGCCTACGATCGCGAGGGCGTTCGATAAGCGAGGGCGTTCGATGAGCGAGGGGCTGGATTTGCTGACGGCGATCTCCGCCATCGCTCTCGGCTACCTGGCCGGCTCGATCCCGTTCGGTCTGCTGCTTACCCGTGCTGCCGGGCTGGCCGACATCCGCCACATCGGCTCGGGCAACATCGGCGCCACCAACGTTCTGAGAACCGGTTCGAAGCCCATGGCCGCAGCCACCCTGGCCTGCGACATCGTAAAGGGAACCGTGCCGGTTATCGTGTTCCTGTGGTGGAGCGGCGAGGCGGCGGCGTTGCTCGCCGGCCTTGCCGCCTTCCTCGGGCATGTTTATCCGGTATGGCTGCGGTTTCGCGGCGGCAAGGGCGTGGCCACCTATCTCGGCATCCTGTTCGGCCTCAACTGGGCTTATGGCCTCGTGTTCATTGCCGTCTGGCTGGCCATCGCCGCGATGTTCCGGATCTCCTCGCTTGCCGCCCTGACGGCCAGCACCGTCATGCCGCTGGTGGCGCTTTATCAGGGCCGCTGGCTAGTGGCCGCGGTGCTTGCGGTGATTGGACTTGCCATCTACTTCACCCACCGCGCCAACATCGCCCGGCTGAGGCGCGGCGAGGAAGCCAAGATCGACCTTGGCAGGAAACCCGCCCGGTGAGGTCCATATGTCCGACTTGCTGAGCGATAGGGAACGCCGCGACTGGCTGCGCCTCAGCAGAAGCGAAAACGTCGGGTCAGCCAGCTTCCGCCTGCTCATGGAGCGATATGGCAGCGCCGGGGAGGCGCTCGAGGCCCTGCCGGAACTGTCGCGGCGCGGCGGCCTGCGGCGCTCGATGCGCATCTACACACGCGACGAGGCCGAACGCGACCTCGACCGCGCCGCTGAGTTCGGCGCCCGGTTTGTCGGCGTCCACGAGCCGGACTATCCGCCGCTTTTGCGCCACATCGACCAGGTGCCGCCGCTCGTCTGCCTCAAAGGACGGACCGAGCTGTTCGCCAAACCGGCGGTCGCGGTGGTCGGCACCCGCAATGCCTCGGCCTTGGGTCGCAAATTCGCTCGCGAGTTGTCGAGCGCGTTGGGCGCCGCCGGCCTGCTGCTCGTGTCGGGGCTTGCCCGCGGCATCGACACCGTGGCGCACGAGGCAAGCCTGGACACCGGCACGGTGGCGGTGCTGGCCGGCGGCATCGACGTCG
>CAYWVA010000285.1:0-3955 GCA_964461545.1 uncultured Rhizobiaceae bacterium
GCATAGTCCTTCCAGTCGCCGTCATAAAGGTCGCCGGCGATGATCACGAACGCCGCTTCGCGCTCGATGGCAGCATTGATGAGGTTGGAAAACGCCTTGCGCGAGGCCTCCGCGAACTGGCGGGCCGCCTCCTCGTTGCGGGTCCGCAACCCGCGCAACGGGCTGTCCAGATGGATGTCGGCCGCGTGCAAGAAACGAAAGCCAGGCATTGCCGCGTCACCCCCAACCAGTCACGCTAGGTCAAAAGCGCGACATCGTCCATGCAATCGTGCCGACGATCTTGTCACCCTCCGCCCGTGGTCAATTCGGCACGCACGATCGCGGCGCCGTCTGCCATGGCCTTCATCTTGCCGAAGGCCACAGGCCGCGGCAGGTATTTCAGGCCGCAGTCGGGAGCAACGACGATGCGTTCGGCGGCGACATGGGGCAAAGCCCGGCGAATGCGGGCGGCTACCGTCTCTGGCGTTTCTACATCATGGGTCGAAAGATCGAGCACCCCCACCAGGATCTTCTTGTCCGGCAGCGTCTCCAGAACCGAGCAGTCGAGCGATGACTGGGCGGTCTCGATTGAGATCGCATCGGCCGTGCTGCCGGCAAGCTCAGGCAGGAAGGAATAGCCCGACGGGCGCTCGTGGATGATGGCCGCATAGCCGAAGCAGATGTGGACGACAGTCTCGCCTTTGACGCCATCGAGCGCCCGGTTCAGCGCCTTGAGCCCGAATTCGCGCGCCTTTTCGGGCCGGGCCTGCATGTATGGCTCATCGATCTGGACGATGTCGGCGCCGGCGGCGAACAGGTCCTTGATTTCCTCGTTGACGGCGGCGGCATAATCGAGCGCCATCTCTTCTATGCTGTCGTAAAAGTCGCTCTGCGCCTGCTGCGACATGGTGAAGGGCCCTGGCACAGTCATCTTGATGCGCCGATCGGTGTTGGCGCGCAGGAACTTGACGTCTCCCACCTCCACTGGATGCTTGCGGCGGATCTTGCCGACGACGCGCGGCACCGGGTTGGGATGGCCGCTGCGGTCGAGCGCGGTGCCCGGGTTGTCGATGTCGACGCCGTCGAGCGCCGTGGCGAAGCGGTTGGAGTAGCTCTCGCGGCGCATCTCGCCATCGGTGATGATGTCGAGGCCGGCACGCTCCTGGTCGCGAATGGCGAGAATGGTGGCGTCATCCTGGGCCTCGTCCAGATACTCCGGCGCCACGCGCCACAGTTCGAGAGCCCGCACCCGCGGCGGAAAGCGGCCGGCGAGCCTTGCTCGATCGATCAGCCACTCCGGCTGTGCGTAAGAGCCGACCAGCGAGGTCGGCAGCAGTTTGGTCTGGGACATGTCTTCCTCCGTTCGGATGTGGGCGATGATTAGAACATCGTGCTTGGCACGAACAGCGCAAAGCCCGGAAACTGAAGCAGCAGCACCAGTATCACCAGGTCGGCCAGGAGGAAGAAAGTGACGCCCGTGAAGATGGCCTCCAGGGACACTTCCTTGCCGACGGCGCTCTTGATGACGAAGACGTTGAGGCCAATGGGCGGCGTGATCAGCCCGATTTCGAGCAGCCTGATGACCACGATGCCGAACCAGATCAGGTTCATGTCCATGGACTCGATCAGCGGCACCGTCAGAGGGATGATCAGCAGAATGATGCCGATCGGGTCGTGGAAGGTGCCGAGCACGATATAGAGCGCAATGATCGCACCCATGATCACGAACCTCGACAGTTCCGCCTGTTGCACCCGGTGTGCGAACACCGGTTGATTGCCGAAACCATCCTGGCACGCAACCCGGCGGCGGCTGCAACAGAGATGCGAAAGCATCTTCACCGGGCAATCGAGTTCACCCGTGGAACGCTTCAGGCGAACTTCCCTACGCGCGCAAAGTTTCCATGATTGCTTGTATGCTCAGCTTCCATCTGGACAACAAGATTGAGGGGACATAGACTGTCGCGGATCTGTGACCGGTAATAACGGGTGTCATGAATTGATCCACATTCACATTGTCGGCGTCGGGCCGAGAAGTGGGACAACTCTACTAGCCGAGTGCATGCATTCGTGTTTCTGGTTGGATTCTTACCTCGAGCATGAAAGCAGCTTGTTTAGCCCAGTAGCCCGGCTTGGACATGAGGCGGTTTGCCTGACGAAGCGCCCAAGGGACATAATGGTCGTTGATCCGATGATTCGCGTCAACGAGAACCTCTGGGTCATATGCATGGTGCGCGATCCTCGTGATATGATTGTCAGTAAACATGGAAAGGATCCCGATAGATACTGGGCTGGATTAAGATATTGGAACATGTATGTCCCCTATGTGCGCAAACTCACGCATCACCCTCGCTTCATCATGCTCAGGTACGAGCAACTTGTGCAGGAGCCTGACCGGGTTCAGATGACGATCTCTGCCCGGATGCCTTTCTTGAAGTTTAAAGCACGCTTCAGTGAGTTTGAAGCCCACGCGGCCCCCTCGGTGGACGCCCTGTTGGCACTGCGAGGGCTGCGCCGGATTGAATCGTCCAGTATTGGTAGATGGCGAGACCACCTTCCGAGGATAAAGTCTCAGCTACGAATACATGGCGATCTCACCGACGACTTGATCGAATTTGGTTATGAGAAAGACGACTCATGGCTACGCATGTTAGACACGGTCGAGGAGGTCGCGTACCAGAGTTACTGGCCAGAGCACTTTCGACGTTGTCAGTTGCTCCGGATGCGGCAGGGAAAGTACCTCAAGGCGTTTGTTCATCTTGTGCGTCGCGTAATTTACCCGCATTCACTGTAGAGGCAGACTCAGATCGGATAGCGCAGGTTTGCGGCGAGCGGTACCCCACCGGGCACATCGGCACCCTTTCGCTCCCCGCACCTGCTTCAGTTGCCCCAGATGCCCTGCCTTCATCACCTGAAAGCTTTTCGCTCGCGCCAACGGGTGAGGCCGTGCTCGGTTTTGTTCCAGTGGAACGGCCGGCGCACCAGCTGCCACAGTGCCAGGCAGGCGCCGAGCCAGATCAGCATCCAGTAGGCCGGGATGCCCAACACGCTCCAGGCAATGCGGCGGCGGACATCCCTGCGATAGCGCCGGCCGATGGCCACCCAGGCGGCCACCATGTTGATGCCATAGCCGGCGGCCAGAACGGCTAGGCTCAAGCCCCCGACCAATGCAGCCATCCAGTCGGGCTCGGGCGCGAACATGCCGCCGGCAACCACCGACCACACGAAGAGCGCTATGAACACCGGATGGGTGAGCGCCGACAGCGACATTCCGACCATGAGCACCAGGGCGATGAGCGAGCCCGCCACCCCGAGCTCGCGCCAGGTCCTCCGTGGGGCGCGCAGATGAACAAGCCCCACCTGCATCCAGCCCTTGAGCCACCGGGCTCGCTGTCTCAACCAAACGCCCCAGCGGCAGGCGGCCTCCTCTCCGGTGGTGGACGCAATCACCGCAGCGCGCCAGCCGAAGCGAGCAAGCCTGACGCCCAGATCGGCATCCTCGGTGACGTTGTGCGGGTCCCAGGCGCCGAGGCGGCGCAAAGCGTTGATGCGAAAGTGGTTCGATGTGCCGCCGAGTGGCAGCGGCATCTTGAGGCGGGCCAGGACCGGCAGCATGAGCTCGTAGAGAACCGCGTATTCAATGGCGAGCTGGCGTGTGAGCCAGTTCTCGCCGGCATTGTAGAAGGCCAGTCTGGCCTGCAGGCAGACAATAGCACTCGGGGCGGCCGCGAAGGTTTCCGCCGCGAGCCTGAGCTGACCGCGCGCCGGCACATCCTCAGCGTCGTAGATCGCAACCAGCTCGCCGCGGGCAAACTGCAGGCCATAGTTCAGCGCCTTGGGCTTGGTCTGCGGCGCCGCATCGGGCACCACAAGGACCTCGAAGCCATGGGGCAGTTCGATGTGCTCCACATAACGACGCGTCTCGGTATCGCACGCCTCAAGGATGAGCTTGATGTCGAGCTTGGAGGCCGGATAGTCG
>CAYWVA010000286.1:0-3919 GCA_964461545.1 uncultured Rhizobiaceae bacterium
GCGAGCGCAGTTCCGGTATGTCCCATTGGCCATCGCCCAGCGCGTACACGGGAAGTCCCTGCACGTCCTGACGCTGCATCCGGAACGTCAGATAAAAAGATCGGTTTGCGGTGACGACGCGCAGATCCTTGTCGAGCACCAGCAGGGGCTCGCGAATGGTATCGACGATCGCCTGGGCGAGCACATGGCCGTCATCGGGGTCACTGAACGTCCAGCCACGGGGCACAGCCGGTGCATTGTCGACGGAGAACTCTTTCCACTTCGGCGATGGCACGCTTATCCCCTCCCATTGTCGGACCATTTCATTTTTGTCCTTTTCAGGTGCGATTGCTGGCCCGGACGACGTTCACCGTCGCCGCCAGTTCCGTCGCCATCGGCCGCCGCCGCGGACCAGCAGTCCACGGCAGCAATAAGCGTTGCTAGGCGCATTCAGGCGCGAAGCGGGTCTCCGACATCATTGAGGTTACCCTTAGGCCACAGCCAAGTCTGTGCAATATTGCTCACTTTGCAGGGATCCGGGCTACTTCAGATGCTCGTCGAAGAAGGTGATCGTCCGGTCCCAGGCGAGTTGTGCCGCCTCCTCGTCGTAGCGCGGCGTGGAGTCGTTGTGGAAGCCGTGGTTCGTGCCTTCGTAGAAATGCACTGTATAGCGCTTGCCATGTTCCTTGAGCGCCGCTTCGTAGGTCGGCCAGCCGGCATTGATCCTGTCATCCAGTCCGGCGTAATGGAGCAGCAAGGCCGCCTCGATGCGCGCCACATCGGAGGCGGCGGGCTGGCGGCCATAGAACGGCACTGATGCGGCAAGTTCCGGATAGGCCACCGCCATGGCGTTGCACACCCCACCGCCGTAGCAAAAGCCGACGCAGCCGACCTTGCCCGTCGACTGGTCATGCTGCAGCAGATGCTCAAACGCTGCAAAGAAGTCGTTGAGAAGCTTCTCGGAATCGACCTGCGACTGCATTTCCCGGCCGCGCTCGTCATTGCCGGGATAGCCCCCGAGGCTGCTCAGACCATCGGGGGCGAGCGCCATGAAGCCTGCCTTGCCGAGGCGCCGGGCCACATCCTCGATGTAAGGGTTCAGGCCCCGGTTCTCATGCACGACCACGACGGCGGCAAACGGCCCCTCGCCACCTGCCGGCCTGACCAGATATCCGCGGACCTCGCCATGGCCGTTGGGCGACGGGTAGCTGACATAGTCTGCCACGATATCGGGATCGGTGAAGGAGACCTGCTGGGCGAGCGCGTAATCGGGCTTGAGCATGTTGAGCAGGCCGAGCGCGGTCACTCCGCCGACGGCATACTTGCCCGCCCGGTCGAGGAACTCGCGTTTGGTGATTTTGCCGTGGGCGTAGAAATCGTAAAGCTCGAGAAGCTCGGGGCTGAAGTCTTTGGCGGTCATTCTGGACATGGCGACACTCTCCCATGGTTTCCTTGGAATGCGCGTTCCGTCACGATCCGATCTCGACCAGGATCACGCGGTTCGTGCTGCTTTGGTGGATCAAAAGATTGCCGTCCCGTGTCGGGCGCATGTGGCGGACGATCCCGGCGTGGATTCCGCCCGAGGGTATAGCCCAGCTCTGGAACGATTGGGCGGCGGGATCGAAGCGGACCAGAGCATCGGGGCGCTGGCCGGACTCGTTGTACCACACCACGTCATCGATCACCGCGATCGCGTATGGGTGGGAGCGTTCCCCGCTGGGGGACTCCCATTCGCGGACCTCGCCGGTGGCGGGGTCGAGATGCCCGAGCCGCCCCCGCGCCGAGTTGACATACCAGATCGTGTCGTCGCTGGCGAAATCCAGCCGCCGCACGGTCGTATCGGCGTCGGGAAGCTCGAACTCGGTGATCGCCATCGAGACGGGATCGACCCGGTAGAGCCTGTTGCTGCCATTGGCGGCCACCCACGGCACGCCTTGCGAGTTCAGCTTGATGCCGTAGGGGCGCGAGTTGGCGGTCGGCGCAGTGACGAGATCGACCTTGCCGCTGGTCGGATCGAGCCTGCCGATCATGTTGGAGCGCTGGAGCGTGAACCACACGGCGCCATTGGCATCGACGATCGCCGAATGAGGATCCGTGGCGCTCGGGTCGGGCATGGCGTAGACGGTCACCTCGCCGGTGGCCGGGTTCAGCCGGCCCATCGTGCCGTTGCCATTGCCGGTGTACCAGATGTTGCCGTCGCCATCGGCGGTCACGGTGTGGGGGCGGGCACCTGTCGGCAGCGGAAACTCCACTGTTTCACCGCTGGCGGGCTCGATGCGGCCCACCAGATCGGCCCACTGTCCGGCCCACCAGATGCTGCCGTCCGGCGCCTCGACGGGATCGCGGGTGCGCTGGCCCAGGGTCGGCGAGACCCATTCGGTGAAGCCGATCTTGTGGTCGCCTGAGACGAGGCTCGGAGCGCGGGTGTCGCGCGGCGGGAAATGGGTCGCCAGATAGGCGCTCATCGTCTCAAGCTCCGGGGAGCCCGAGAGGTCGACCATGGTGAGTATCAGCTCTCGCCATCCCGATTGCGTATAGCCGCTGGAGCGATCGATGACCGCCGGCTGGTGGCAGCCCGAGCAGGCAGCCTCCACAAGCCCACGCCCCTCTCCCTGCGGCAACCCGGCCGACTGTGCCATCGCAGTTGCCGGCACGATAAGCCAAAGCACGACCCCCATACCCGCCGTGAGTGCGCGACTTAGCATGCCTCCTCCCTGTCCGATGCCCGTTCTCAGTGAGAGACGTTTGTAACAGCCTGCTCCGTCGCGTGGAAGGCGGCCACAGCGCCGAGTAGCGCCAAGGGCATGCGCCCGAAGCCCCTGCCCTGTACATGCCACATTGATGAATGCGGAATGAACGTGAGCCTCAGTGTTCGTTCAGGCGCCGTCGCATCAATGTCGCCGCCGTCGCTCCGGCGGGCTGCACTCGGACAGCCGGACTTTTAGCGCCTGCCGACCAGGGAGACCGGATAAGACAAGTTCAGGAGTACAGATTGTCATGTTCAAGAGATTTCAGACGCTGGGAGCTTCGATTGTGCTGGCCGTTGGACTGGCGATGCCGATGTTCAGCGGGCCAGCTGACGCCCAAGGCCCATGCGGCCCGCGCGTCGTGGTCGGTTTGGGCGATACCCTCTTCCGTATCGCTGCACGGTGCGGAACGACGGCGGCGGCCATTTTGCATATGAACCCGCAGATCACCAACCCGAACGTGATTCACCTTGGCCAGGTGATTCATCTGTCGCCCGGGCCGGTGGCCGGTCCGATGCCGCCGCGTCACCCGCCGGGAGGTTCTTCGAGCGTCTATATCGTGCGGCCGGGCGACACGCTGTATCGCATCTCGTTCATCACCCGGGTGCCGTTGCGCGAGCTGCTCGCTGCCAACCCGCACGTCGATCCCCGCTTCCTGCGGCCCGGGATGCGCATCCGACTGCCTCGACACTGGGTCGCCCAGCCGCATCCCCAGCCGATGCCGCCTCGCCCACCGGCCGGGATCATCGCCATCACCGGCGTGGTCACCGATGAGGGCGCCACCTGTCCAGCGGTGCGGGCCCGCGACGGCCGGCTCTATACGCTGGCCGGCGCCACCGGCCGACTGCGGCCCGGCGATCGGGTCGAGGTCGAGGGTCGGATCGCCAGAACCTCGATGTGCATGCAGGGGACCACCATCGAGGTCCAGCGCATCCGCACGGTCAGAAGCGATCATGACGACGATGACGACGGCAGCCTCAGCATAACCGGCGTCGTCACCGACGAGGGCGTCGAATGCACCGCGATCCGCGGCAGCGACGGGCGGCTTTATACCATTGCCGACGGCGGCGGCTTGCGGCCGGGGGATCGCGTCCATGTCCGCGGCCGTCGCGCCCAGGCGTCGTTTTGCATGCAGGGCATCACGATCGACGTGGAGCGGTTGCGCCGGCTCGGCTGAGGGCCCGGGTCGCAGG